>JAUWXI010000043.1 GCA_030616435.1 Candidatus Parcubacteria bacterium
CTTTCGAGCAGTCTATCCACCGAGACCTTCAGAGCTCTTCCTTTCTTGATCTCTTCGATCCGTTGGAGAGTTTCTTCCAGGGCTGAGGTTTTTTCCTCCACCTCTTCTCGAAGAGCTTCTTTTTCGGCATAGAGGCGATTGCCTCCCAGCTTCTGCCATACCTCTTTACGAATCTCCTCTTTAATGGACTGGAGAACCTCTCTCGGTAGACGTTTTCCCGCCATTCTTTCTCCCAAGACTCGCCTTTCTTCTTTTGGAGCTTCTCTTTGAAGGTGTTGATATTCCTCCTCCTTCTTAAGAAGCCTCTCTTTAAGTGACTGGAACTCAGCTAGTTTCTCTTTGACCTTCTCAGCCACCCAGTCGACGAGTTCAATTACCTCTCGCTTTTGCCTATACCTTTCGGGTGCCTCTTTCTGGTAGAGAACGTAGCACCTGGGACAGGTTAAGTCTTTTGCTCTCCGCGACTTTCCACAAAGAGCACAAATAGGTTCCATATTCCCTCCTTCATTAGTTAGATTTCCTATCCCCTAAGATTATTTTAATTATAGAGAACTATTTCCATTTTGTCAATAGCTTGACAAAATTTAAATTCAGTGCTATACTTTTAATAGTAATGGAGTTAATCTCCAGCTTCAAATACATAAGGGAGGTGCCAAGTGCAGTATGCTTGTGTAGCAGCAACTCAAGAAGGAGCAAGGTGCCGGAATTTTGTAGAGAAGCCCGGGGAGATGTGTGAAACTTGCCAGGAGTTAAAAACCAAAGGAGAGGAGGTAAAACTTGCTCCTTCTCCTGACACCATTCTGGTAAAGTTTAACATTAATCCTGGTTGGGCTCAGAAATTTGAGGAGGCAGGGATTCCCCGAAAGTTTCCTTCTGAGGTGATCCTGGAAGAGAAGCATATTGCCCAGGCTCAGCAGGTAAATCGAGATCCCTATCAACTCCGGAACGACATTGCTGATTCCGGATCTCAAGTTTTTGGACCAAAAGGAGCGTCCGAGGTCTCAATTTTCCAACTTTTGGAAGAACTTCGGGAAAAGGGATATCAGCCCCAAGGAGTTCATATCCGGACCCGGAGGGAAAAGAAGTTCGATGTCCTAGTGATTCCTTTTGCTCATGGGATTTCGGAAAAGAACTCAACTTTTCTTCCGGAAAAGGCGTTGGAGCTTCTTAGGGAATTCCTGAGGCTCTCTTGTTGGGGATTTGTCCACGTTTGGGCCAATTCCCCTGAGAAGGGAAAGATAGTTCATACTGTCAATCTCAGCCATCGGGAACCCCAGAAATCTCCTCAGTGGAATCTCTATTTCAATCATGGTCTTTGGGCCATAGAACCACTCTAAAAGCATCTTAGTTTCTTCGGTCGGCCCCGCGTCGCTTAATACGCGGGGCTTACTCATTTATATAAACTTTTCTAAAATATTTTCAGTTTTTGGATAAATTACCTCTTTAAATTTATTTAAGATTTCTTCTAAAGAATCCTTACCTAAAGTAGCTTTGGTATCAATTGGTAAAGAGGAAATATTTTTGGGAGGTAAACCTAAAATTAAATTAAATAAATGGGCTAAGAAAGTGGTGGCATAGATTGCTTTTGGCAAAGTAAAATTTAAAATTACTCCTTGAGGAATAATTTTAGTTTGCTGAATTTTTACTTCCCCTCTGGTTTTAATTTCTCTTTTTCTCCACTGGATATAAGGGAAGGGTTTTAAATTTTTAAGAGGAATTGAAAAAATTTTATCTTCTTTCAGAAATTCTTGATAAAACAGCCAATCTTTTTTATCCTTGTTTAAAATTAAAGGCAGAGTTTTTGGTAACTTAGCTTCCTGTTTTAGATATAGAGATACTTTTTTATTAAAAAGTAAAGAAGCGTAGGCAAAAAGCCAAAGCTGAACTTGTTCGGGAATCTGGTTTAAGGCTCCAATAAAATCTTGAGGATGGTTTTTTAAGAAACTTACTATTTTTCTTTCGTTTTGAAATATTAAAGGAAAAGGTTCCAAAATTTTCTCAACCTTTGGCCAATTACCAAAATTTTCTTTAACTTCCTCTCTTAACTTTTGAAAATAGGGCAATTCTCTTTGGCCAGGCGAACCAAGAAAACTTAAAATTGCTTTTTGATATTCCCCCCTTAAAATAAAAAGCCCCCAATAAAAATTTATCAATCTTGGGGTGCCAAATCTTTGTAAATAAAAAAAATTCAAAAATCCCTTTTCTTCAATATTTCTTAAATTTTCCAAAAACTTCTCCCTTTGAAAAGAGCTATCAGTCCTAACTAAAACGGTAAATTCATTCCCTTTTAACCCCCCTACTTCTATTACTCCCTTTCCAGAATAAACGTTCTTTAAAAAGAAATAAGGAGAATTAATTTTTTGGAGTTCCTCAATACGTTTTACTCCTCGGAAACTAATTAGTTGAGCAGTTATTGCATCTTTATCTTTAATTCCGGAAAATTGAATACCTTTTAGGTTTAAAAAAGAAGCCAAATCTTGGACGGCTTCAATGGTAGATAGACCACATTTCACTAAAGTAGCATATAGGGTCGGCTCTCGGGCGGCAGATAGGTTGTAGTCTTTATTAAAAAAATTTTCAACATTAATTGTCTGAATCCTACCAATTTTTGGAATTTCCTCAACTATAAAATCCTGGGGCCAGAACTTAATATATCCTAAAGGGAAGCTTTTTTTCTTTTCGATAAAAATTCCAAACTTTTCTAAAAATTCTACGCTTTCAATAAAAGTTTGTTTGAGAAAATCCTGAGGATTTTTTTTATATTCTTTTGCTAAAAACTTTAATTCCTTTTCTTTTAGCTCATTTCTATTCATTTTTCAACTAATTTTAGAGTCATTCGATGTTCTTCGGGGTCGATTGATAGAATCTGAAAATCATATTTTTTATCAATTTTTAATCGCTCAATCATCCTGGTCTGATTTCCAAATTCAGAAATATGACAAAGTCCTTGAA
>JAUWXI010000016.1 GCA_030616435.1 Candidatus Parcubacteria bacterium
CCAAAAAAGATTACTTAGAGAAAGTTGAAGTCTTTCCTCCAGGTTTTATCAATTTTTACTTAAAAGATAAAATTTTCTGCTCAAATTTAAAGAAAATTTTAAGAGAAAAAGAAAAATATGGTTCAAGTAAAATTGGCAGGAAAAAAACCATTGTTATTGATTATTCTGCTCCAAACATTGCCAAGCCTTTTAATATTGGCCATTTGAGATCAACAATGATCGGCCAAGCTCTTTATAACATTTACAAGTTCTTGGGCTATAAAATGATTGGTGACAATCATATAGGAGATTGGGGTACTCAGTATGGAAAACTAATCTATGCCATAAAAAAATGGGGTAATGAAAAAGAAATTGAAAAAGATCCAATAAGAAAACTTCACGAACTTTATGTAAGGTTTCATGAAGAGGTAGAAAAAAATCCTCAATTAGAAGATGAAGGAAGAAAATGGTTCAAAAAATTGGAAAAAGGAGATAGAGAAGCTGAAAGAATCTGGAAAAAATGCGTTGATTGGAGTTTAAAAGAATTTGATAGAATTTACAAAATTTTAGATATTAAAATCGATCTTACATTAGGGGAAAGTTTCTATGCCCCTATGTTAAAAGATGTTATAAAAGAAGCTTTAAAGAAAAGGGTGGCAAAGAAAAGTAAAGGAGCAATCATCATTGAATTCCCAAAAGAAAAACTCCCACCTCTAATGATCCAAAAATCTGATAAAGCTACCCTATACCCAACAAGAGATTTGGCAACAATAAAATACAGAAGAAAAAAATTTAAACCTTACAAAATAATCTACGAAGTAGGAGCTGACCAGAGTTTATACTTTAAACAAATGTTTTTGGCAGCTGAACTTTTGGGCTGGGGGAAAAGAGAAGATTACTTTCATGTAGCCCATGGATTAATTCTTCTCCCTACAGGCAGAATGAGAACGAGAAAGGGAAAAATAGTCCTTTTGGAAAATGTATTAAATGGGGCAATAAAAAGAGCAAGAGAAATTATAGAGAAAAACCCAGACTTAACAGAGAGAGAAAAAGATGAAATTGCAAGAACAGTAGGGATTGGAGCTGTTAAGTACAATGATTTATCTCAGCATTATTCAAAGAATATTGTTTTTGATTGGAACAAAATGCTTAATTTACAGGGAAATAGCGCTCCCTATTTGCAATATACAAATGCAAGAGCTCAAAGCATTTTGAGAAAAACAAAAGAAAAGATAGAAGGTTTTGATGAAAAAATCTTAAAAGAAAAAGAAGAGCTCCAGCTTTCAAAGCTCCTTTACTATTTCCCTGAAATAATCGAAAAAGCAGCAAAGAATTATAGCCCTAATTTAATTTGCAATTATCTTTTCGAATTAGCTCAAAAATTCAATATCTTTTACGAGAGATTGCCTGTTCTGAAAGCAAAAAATGAAAATTTGAGAAAGACTCGCTTAGCTCTGGTTAAAGTCACAAGCCAAGTCTTAAAAAACGGTCTTAATCTCTTGGGAATTTCAGCTCCAGAAAGAATGTGAATGAGGGGTTTAAAATTACTTTGCATACTCTACCACTCTCTTTTCCCTAATCAAATTCACTTTTATTTCTCCAGGATATTTTAATTCTCTTTGGATTTCATTAGCAATATCTCTGGCTAATTTCCCAGCTGTTAAATCATCGATTTCCTCTGGTTTAACAAAAACCCTTAATTCTCTCCCTGCCTGCAAGGCCCAAGCCTTTAGGACTCCGGGAAAAGATAAAGCAATTTCCTCTAAGTCTTCCAATCTCTTTAAATATTGATCTAAAGTATCTTTCCTTGCTCCCGGTCTTGCTCCAGAAATCTGATCTGCTACCTGGATTAAGATAGCTTCTAAAGTCTCGTAAGGGTAATCTTCGTGATGGGATTTAATGGCTTTTATAATTTCTTCTTCTATAGCAAACTTTTCCAAAATCTTAATTCCTATCTCAACATGAGAACCCTCAACTTCCTTATCTAAGGCTTTTCCAATATCGTGCAATAAGCCTGCTTTTTTACAAACTCTAATATCAGCCCCAATTTCAGAAGCTAAAGCTGTAGCTAAATGAGAGACTTCAATGGAATGCAAAAGCACATTCTGACCATAAGAAGTTCTAAAGTGTAATCTTCCCAAAAGTTTTATCAGTTTTGGATCTAAATCCAAAACTCCTGTCTCTCTCGCTGCTGCCTCTCCTGCCTTTTTCATCTGGGATACAATCTCTAACTCAGCTTCTTTGACAAACTTTTCAATTCGGGCAGGCTGAATTCTTCCATCTCTAATCAACTTCTCCAAGGCCAGTTTTGCTATCTGTCTTCTAACTGGATTAAAACCCGAAATCAAAAGCATCTGGGGGGTATCATCAACTATTATCTCGACCCCGGTCAATTTTTCCAAGGCTTTAATGTTTCTTCCCTCTCTTCCAATAATTCTTCCCTTTATTTCATCTGAGGGAAGATCTAAGGTTGTTGTGGTAATTTCCTGAGCCTGACTGAGAGCATACTTCTGAATTGCCTGGGCTAAAATTTCTTTTGCTCTTCTCTCATATTTCTCAATGCCTGCTTGCTCTAACTTTCTCACCCTTTCTAAAATATCCTGGCTATAATCTTCTTCAACTTGTTCCAAGAGTTCTTTTCTTGCCTCCTCCTTTGAAAGGTGGGAAATTTTTTCTAATTTTGCTTTTCTCTGCTCTTCAGCCAAATCTATCTTCTTTTTTGCTTCTTTCAAGAGCTCCAGCTTCTTCTCAAAATCTCCTTTTGCTTCCTCAAACTTGGAGATGTTTCTTTCTAAATTCTTTTCCCTCTTCAATAAAAGTCTTCTTAGCTCACCTAACTCTTTGCTTTCTGCTTCTCTCTCTTTTTTTGTACTTTCAAGGATTTTTAAGGCTTCTGCTTTAGCATCGGATATTATCTTTTCTGATTGAGATTTAGCCCTTGAGATCTGTTTTTGAATTTTAGCCTCTAAGGTGCCCTTTTGCTTTCTGGCAATTGATTGGCGGGCATAATAACCCAAAACCGAACCAATGAATAAAGAAATTACCCCTATAATTAGGTAAATTAATTGAATCATGTTTTTCTATCTTAATAACTATGTTGTCTAACATGCTATCTATAAAAATCTTACCAAAAAAATCTCCCTTTGTAAAGGAAGATTGATTAGTCAAAATGAGGTGATCTCCTAACTCCCGAAATGTTTTGAGAGTTTTTTTACTTCATCTTTGTTTTTATCACTTCATCAATTAGGCCGTATTTTTTTGCTTCTTGTGCTGAAAGGAAAAAATCTCTGTCTGTATCTTTTTCAATTGTTTTAAAGGGCTGACCAGTATGATGAGCTAAGATTTTATTTATCCTGTTTTTCATTTCGGTCATGTGTCTTGAAGCAATTTCAATTTCTATGGCTTGGCCGGTTACCTTTCCCATAATCTGGTGAAGCATAATATCTACATTGGGCAAGGCAAATCTTCTTCCTTTGCCACCTGCTGCCAATAAAAGAGCTGCTCCTGAAGCTGCCGTCCCTAGGCAGACAGTAGAAATTGGAGCCTTAACATATTGCAAAGTGTCATAAACAGCTAAGGTATCGGAAACAAAACCACCAGGACTGTTGATATAAAGCTGAATTTCTTTTTTTGGATCCTTAGAGGCCAAGAGCAAAATCTGAGCGATAATAAGATTTGCCGTTACGTTAGTTATCGGTCCACCCAAAAAAATTATTCTTTCTTCCAAAAGACGAGAGTAAATATCGTAAATCAATCTTCCCTCGGGCGTTTTTTCAATTATTTTTGGAATTATCTGATTTTTGAACATTTTCTAAAAACTGAAAGGTTTTTTCTTGTATTATTGCTCCTTTAGTATAACTCTTCAACTCATCAAGGTCAACATCTTTTGTCTTTTCTGGAGGATAGTTTTTTAAAATCTCATTTATTCTTGCCTTGATTTCATCTTCTGAAGGCAAAAGTCCTTCTTTTTCTGAAATCTCTCTTATTATTAAAGAATTCTTTATCCTTTTTTCAGCAACCTCTAAGAGAGATTTTGAGATTTCCTCCTCTGATTTTTTTATCTTTTTTAAAAAATCTTCAAAAGAAAGTCCTTCTGGAGTCCTTTTCTTTAAGTCCTCCATCAGATAATCTCTTTCTCTCTCAATTAAGGCCTCAGGAACAGGAAAGTCAACACCTTCTCTTATCTTGTCTAAGATCTCTTTTCTTATTCTCTGATTTTCCAAAACTTCCTTTTCTGCTTTCAAGCCTTCTCTAATGCTCTCTTTCAAAGCCTTTAAGTCTTCAAAATTTCCTAAATTTCTGGCAAAGGCGTCATTAATTTCGGGAAATCCAATCTTTTTAACTGCTTTCATTTTAACATTAAATTTTAAAACCTTCCCAGCTAAATCTTTCTTGGCCCTGTCTTCGTTTCCGGGAACAGAGTGGAAATGTTTTTCAGGAAATTTTAAAGAGAAATTTTTTTCTTGACCAGCTTTCATTGTCTCCAGTCTCTCCTCAAACCCAGGGACAAGAAAACCTTTGCCTAAGATAAAAGCATCTTTAAACTTTTTTCCTTTTTCAATTTTTGGAGAAAAATATTCTATTTCAACAAGGTCTCCTCTTTGAGCAGGGCCATCTTTTAAAGTAAGGTTAGTCTTGGAAAACTGAAGTTGTTTTATTACATTTTCAATTTCTTCTTTTTTTACAGAAACTTTTCTCCTTTTTATCTCTGAGGTAATTTTTCTATAATCTGGCAATTTAATTTTTGGTAAAACTGAAAAATTAACCTTAAATATGAAAGGTTTTTTTAGAGGTGACTTGTCGGCAGATAAGACTTCGATTTTAGGACTTGAGAGAGGTTCAATTTTTTCTTTTGCAATGTATTTTAAATAACTTTCTTCAACAGTTAGTCTAACTGTCTCTTGCCAAATCTTTTCTTCCCCTATTTCTTTAAAAACAATTTCTTTTGGAGCCTTGCCTTTTCGAAATCCTTTCATTTCAAAATCTTTTTTCAAATCCAAAATTACCCTCTTTTCAAATTCATTAAGCTCTTCTGGAGAAACTTCAAATAAAATTTCAATTTCAGAATCTTTAAGTTTTTTCGCCTTCCATTTCATTCTCCTTTGATACAACATCTATTTTCCAACCTGTCAATCTGGCTGCCAACCTCACATTCTGTCCATCTTTACCAATAGCTAAAGAAAGCTGGTCTTTTGGAACAAAAACCTGGGCCTTATTCTTCGAAAGAAGCTTTACTTCCAAGACCTTAGCTGGAGACAGACTGTTGGCAACAAATTTTTCAGGGTCTTTGAACCATTCAATAACATCAATCTTTTCTCCTCCCAACTCTGATGTTACGGCCATGACCCTTGTTCCCCTCTGGCCAACAACTGCTCCTATAGGATCAACCCTTTCATCTTTTGAAGTGACGGCAATCTTTGTCCTGGAACCAGGTTCTCTGGCAATGGATTTTATTTCAACCTGACCCGAAGAAATTTCTGGGACTTCAATTTCAAAAAGCTTTGAGACCATCTTGGGATAGATTCTGGAAAGAAAAATTAAAGGCCCTTTTGGAGTCTGTTCCACTTTCAACACATAAAGCCTGAATCTCTTGCCCCCTCTGTATTCTTCACCAATAATCTGTTCTTCAGGAGGCAAAATCCCCTGGGTTTTACCAATGTCAAAATAGACATTATTGCCACTTTCTCTTTGAACAATACCGGAAATAATCTCCCCTTCTTTTTCCTTGTACTCTTGAAAAAGGGTTTCCTTTTGAGCCTCCCTCACTTCCTGTAAAATCACCTGCTTTGCGGTTTGAGCTGCAATTCTTCCAAATCTCTCTTTTGGTTTCAGTTTGAGTTTCAACTCCTCTCCCACCTTAATTTTAGGCTTTATTTTCTTAGCTTCTTTAATCAAAATGTGCCTTTCTGGGTTGAACTTTATCTTTTCCTCTTTTTGCTCTCCTTTTGCTAATTCCTCCTCAGAATAAATCATTTTTTTATCAACTACTTGCTTTATCTGCCAGAACTCTGCTTTCCCTGTTTTAAGACTAACTTTAGCCCTTATTATCTGTCCCTTCTTTCCATAATCTTTTTTGTAAGCTGAACCCAGGGCCTTTTCAATGCCTTCTAATACCTTTTCCTCTGAGATTCCTTTTTCTTCTACAATCTGAGCAATAGCTGAGATGAACCTTTTTATATCCATAAAAATATATTGTCCGTTTTTTAACGGACACCCTATTAATTAATTATAAAAGATTTTTTGTTTACGTCAACTTGTTTTTAAAGTATCTTAGCTTCCTTTTTTTCTTGGGTATCTTTCAGCCAATTTTTCTCCTAATTCTTTTCTGTCCATAATGTGGACCTGGGCAGAATCGAACTGCCGTTTCTACTATGCGACAGTAGTGTTTTCCCACTAAACTACAGGCCCCTAATAGCGAACAAAGCTCGCAAGTAACCTAATTTGTGCATTAGAAATGTTTTTTGTCATTTTAGTAAATAACTAATGTCAACATCTAATGCCGTGGCAATTTTGGTTAGAGTTTTAATGGTTGGATTCGCGTTTTCGCCTGACTCAATGTCAGGATGCTGGGGGTTGAACCCAGGCTCCAGCCTCCCGAAGGCTGTGTACTACCGTTATACTACATCCTGATAAATTTAGGTTAAGTTACCCAATATTTTTTCTTTGTCATCTCATCTCTTTTTGTCTCAATTTTCTCCCTTTCTTTTCTAGCTTTCTTAGCTAAATCCTCAAGCTCTTTTCCAGACAATTTGCCCAATTTTTCTACCTTCTCTCTCAGATATATTTCTTTATTCCTTTCAGGTCTTTCCAAAACCTCTCCCAAAAGAATATCCAAAACTTGCCCTATTTTTGGACCAGGCTCAATTTTCAAAATTTTCATTATGTCATGGCCTGAGACTTCTAGCATCTTTACAGAAATCGGGTCTTGAGAAACCTTTTCCACCACATATCTTAAATGTCTTAATTTGTAAGGTTCAGCTTTAGGACAACCTGATCCAATTCTATCACAATATCTCAGCCTCAAGAGGTCTTCCATATTTTCAGGTCCTACTTTTCTCAAAAGTCTCCTGATAGAAGATTCAGAAACCTCTTCTGGGGTGTAATAAAAAAGATGGTATCTGACTAATTTTACAACCTTTTGAATGTCTTTTTTTGGAAATCTCAATCTGTGTAAAATCTGCCAGGTCATTTTAGCTCCCACAACCTCATGGTTATAAAATGTGGCATCGGGCCCCTCACCCTCTTTCACCCGGGGCTTTCCAATATCATGAAAGAGAGCAGCTAACCTGATGTGTTTGTTATAATTTTTCTTTGCTGCATATTTTAAAGATAAAATCAAATGTTCGTAGACTTCATAAATATGATGTTTGTTTTGAGTTACTTTATAGCCCTCCTCAAGCTCAGGAATGATAAATCTTAAAAGTTTTAATCTTCTTAAAAGTTCTATTCCTTCTGCTGCCCTATCTGACATTATAATTTTCACTAACTCATCCCTTATTCTCTCTTTTGAAATCATCTTTAACCAAGGAGAGTTTTTTTTAATTGCCTGAGCAGTTTCTCTTTCAATCTTGAAATCTAAGGTAGTGGCAAATCTCGCTGCTCTCATCATTCTTAAAGCATCTTCTGAAAAACGATCTTCTGGTTTTCCTACAGCCCTGATAATTCTGTTTTTTAAATCTTTCTGTCCTTGGAATGGATCAATAATTTTTGATTTTTGAGATTTGAGATCTGAGATTTCCAAGGCCATAGCATTGATAGTAAAATCCCTTCTTGTTAAATCTTCCTCAATTGTCTTTGCCCA
>JAUWXI010000001.1 GCA_030616435.1 Candidatus Parcubacteria bacterium
CTAAAATTCCTTTCCTCAAAACGGTCTGACGAGCTTTACTAGCCGCCATTCTTGCTCTAGCTGCCAAAATGCACTTTTCCATAATTGCCCTAGCATCCTGAGGATTTCTTTCTAGAAAATCAAGCAAGGTTTCAGAAACAACTTGATCAACGGCTAAGCGGGCTTCTGGATTCCCCAATTTTGATTTCGTCTGGCCCTCAAATTGGGGATCTCTTATCTTCACTGAAACAACTCCTGTCAGCCCCTCTCTCATGTCTCTACCTTGTAAGTTCTCGTCTTTCTCCTTTAAAAATCCTTCTTTTCTAGCGAAATCATTAAGAGTTCTTGTCAAGGCGGCTCTAAAACCTGTCAGGTGAGTACCTCCTTCTTTTGTAAAAATGTTATTGGCAAAACTTTCCTCAAGATTTTCATACTCTTTTATGTATTGAAAAGCTGCTTCTACTAAAACTCCATTTTTCTCTCCTGAGGTATAGAAGATTTTTCCATGGACCAGAGGAGCCTCCCTGGCTAAGTATTTAATATATGATTTAATCCCTCCCTCAAAATAGAATGTATAACTTCTTTCCTTTTCTTTTCTTTTGTCGCAGACCTGAATCTTTAATCCCTTTGTTAAATAGGCTTGCTGCCTGAGATGATTTAAAATTGTCTGGAAATCAAAATCTATCTTTTTGAAGATTTCAGGGTCTGGTTCAAAGATTACTTTTACACCGCTCTTTTTACATTTTCCTATCTTTTTCACTTTTGTTTTTGGTTTTCCTCTCGAATACTCTTGAGCATATTTAAAACCTTCCCTACAAACCTCAACTTTCATAAACTTTGATAAAGCACAGACTACTGACACTCCAACTCCATGAAGTCCTCCTGAAACCCTATAAGCCTTCCCTCCAAATTTAGCTCCTGCATGCAAATAGGTCATAACGGTCTCTAGGGCTGATTTTTTTGTCTGGGGATGTATCTCCACAGGAATACCCCTTCCATTGTCTTCAACCTCAACTCTATTGTTTGGCAAAAGGCTAACCTTAATTGTGTCACAAAAGCCTGCCATAGCTTCGTCGATACTATTATCACAGGTTTCAAATACTAAATGGTGAAGCCCTGAGGGACCGGTCGAACCAATGAAAAGAGCAGGTCTCTTCCTAACTGGCTCAAGACCCCTTAAGACAAAAATATCTTTAGCTTCATAAGTGGATTTTTTCTTTGGCATAATTATTTTCTTACTTTATTTTCTCACTTCCCAGTCTGGATTTTTCTCTAAAGTTTCAATAATTTTTTGATGGATTTTTTCAATTTCTTCTGATTTTAAAGTCCTATCTTCTGCCTGATAAACTATATGGAAAGCTAGGTTCTTTTTACCTCCTGGGATTTCTTCACCCTCATAGAGGTCAAAGAGGTCAACATCCTGAACCAGATCACCTCCGGCTTCATTAACCTTGTTTAAAACTTCAGCTACCTTTACCTCTCTTGGAACGAGCACTGCCAAGTCTCTCACAGCTGCAGGATAAGGAGATACAGGCTTAAACTCTTGCTCCTCACAAGCTAATTTTTGCAATTTTTCAAAATCAAATTCAAACGCCAGAACCTGACCCTTTATCTCAAAATCCCTTGTTTCACCAAAAAATCCAATTTCTTTCTCCCCCACCTTAATTTCTCCACATTTTTTTGGATGCCAAAAATCTCCTTTTTCCTCAGGGGTTGGTTCAAAAATGTCATACCAAATATCTGCAAGCCCTAATTTTTCCAAAAGTAAATCAGTTATTCCCTTAATTTCTGAAAGCCCATCTTCTTTTTTTTCTTTCCTGGCAATAATCCCAGTTAGCATCCTTTTTTCCTCAACGCTCAACTCCTTACTTTTAACATTCGACTTTCGGTATACTTTTCCCAACTCAAAGATCTTTAATTCATCGAAAAACTTAAAGTTCTCTCTTACATTCTTCAACAAATTAGGGAAAAGAGAAGGCCTTAAATACTTATATTTTCTACTTAAAGGATTTTCCAACTCCAACAAATTTTCTTTATCAAATGAAAACTTGTCTGGTGTTCCTTCACCTATAAATGAATAATTGTATACTTCAGTGAAACCTGCTGTTTTCAGAATATCTCCCACCTTTTCTTCCCAGAAAATATTCTCGTTTCTTTTGGGAGGAATAAGAGAAGCTTTAGGAAATATGGCAGGGATTTTGTTAAAATCTGTAATCCTTCCGATTTCTTCAATCAAGTCTTCTGGTAAAGAAACATCTAACCTGAAACTGGGAACTTCAACAATCAAATGTTCAGTTTCGTCTTTAAGAATTTTAAATTCCAGACTCTTTAAAATCCTCAAAATTTCCCTTTTTGAAATTTTTACTCCCAGTAACCTTTCCACATAATCCAAAACTAATCTAATCCTTCTTGGTCCAACTTTTAGAGGATAAAAATCAATTAAGCCTTTGGCTACTTTTGCACTAGCTCCCTTTTGAATTAAGAAAGCTGCTCTGTTAATAGCAAACTCTGTTAAATCAGCTGAAATTCCATGCTCAAAACGCCAGGAAGCATCTGTTCTCAATTTTAATGATTTGGAACCTCTTCTAATTGTCTTTCTTTCAAAATTTGCTCCCTCTAAAACAACAATTTTTGTTTTTTTATCAATTTCTGGAAGCTTTCCTCCTTTTATACCTGCTATTCCCACTGGATCTTTTGAATCTGCAATCACTAAAATTTCTTTATCTAAATTAAATTTTTGATTATCTAAAGTCACAATTTTTTCCCCTTTTTTTGCAAACCTGACAACAATCTTTTTATCCTTTAATTTTTGAAGATCGAAGGCATGAAGAGGCTGGCCTGTTTCCAACATCACATAATTTGCAATATCGACAATATTATTAATAGGTCTTACCCCACAAGCTTCTAATCTTTCTTGGATGTATTTTGGAGAAGGACCGACTTTAACATCAGTGAAAACTCTTGCTGTATAGCGAGGACAAGTGTTTTTATCTCTAATTTCAATATTAACAAAATCTTTAACTTTGAGCTCTTTGTCCTCTTTTGGTTTGGAACTTGGTATTTGGAATTTAGAATTTGTAATAACTGCTATTTCCCTGGCTATTCCAAGATGAGAAAAACAATCTGAAGCTCTATTTGGCCTGACATTAATATCTAAGACCCAATCTGTGCCCTTTTTCTTCACTTCCTCTGCTTCAAAAGTATGTATTGTTAAAAGCTCAGCCAATTTTTCAGGCTTTGGTAATTTTCCTTTTACATAATCTTGTAACCAATTGTAAGAAAAAAGCATATTAAAATTGCTTCAAAAATCTTAAATCACCTGAATGGAACAATCTAATGTCATTAATCTTGTATTTCATCATAGCCAACCTATCTAATCCCATACCAAAAGCAAAGCCCTGCCAATTTTTTGGATCCAATCCTGAATTCTTGAAAACAGAAGGATGAACCGTTCCCGCCCCCATCATCTCCAGCCAGCCAGTTCTTTTACAAACAGAGCATCCTTTCCCTCCACAAACCACACAGGTTATAGAAATATCAAAAGAAGGCTCAGTAAAGGAAAAATAGTCAGGACTTAGTCGAACCTTTATAGGCTTTTTGAAGAATTTTCCGAAAAACTCCTGGATGACAGCTTTAAAGTTAGCAACAGAGATCTCTTTTCCTACCATTAATCCTTCAACTTGATAAAATTGCATTTCATGGGAAGCATCAGTTGCTTCATGCCGAAAAACTTTACCTAGAGCAATAATCCTTAAAGGAGGTTTGTGTTTTTCCATATACCTAATTTGAACCGGGGAAGTATGGGTTCTTAACAGGAGTTTGTTCTGGCGAAGCCAAAGAGTATCCCACTCATCTCTTGCTGGATGGTCTTTTGGAATATTCAAAGCATCAAAATTGTACCACTCTGTCTCAATTTCGGGCCCCTCAACTACTTCAAACCCCATTTGTTGAAAAATCTGACAGACCTCTCTTTTAATTAAAGTTAAAGGATGTAAATGACCCAGAGCTATTTTTTTGCCAGGAATTGTAACATCGACCCACTCCTTCTTTCCGATGCCTTTTTTAGCCTGCTTTCTAATCTCTTGGATTTTTTTATCGAACTTTCCCTCTAAAACATTTTTCAACTCGTTAGCTTTCTTGCCAATTTTTTTCCTTTCCTCAAGGGGTAATTCCTTTAGAGAGCCTAAAATTAAAGAAAGTTTTCCTTTCTTTCCCAAATATTTTTTGAAAACCCGATTTAATTCCTTAAGATTTTTGGCCTTTTCTATCTCTTTTTGGGCCAAAATCTTAATTGATTTAAGTTCATTTTTTACCATCTTTAAACTGAAATTCTACCTTCATTTTAACAAATTTTAAAGTAAAAAGCAAACTTTCTACAAAACAAAAAGGCCAACAAATTTGTGTTAAAGGCTTGATTTTATTTTAAAAAAGAGTAAAATAATAATGCGGGGTAGTGTAGTAGTAGCATACGAGGCTCATACATATTGTGTGACCCAAGATAGAAACATCTTGTGGAAAAACTCTCGAAATTGCTGGAAAGCCATAAGAGCTTTTCTTGCTACAACGCAATCCAAAAGGATAAACGTGAATGCTTTAAAAAAGAAAAGATTTGGTAATCAGCAGCCAAGCCTAATACAAAAGTATTAGGAAGGTTCAGAGACTATAATGAGAGCTCCCTCCTGGTATTGGTGGGAGATGGGATAGTCCATTCCCTTTAGAAACAAAGGGTAGTAAAGAACCTCGTGGCCTTGGTGCAAATCCAGGCCCCGCAAGCCAGAGTAGCTCAGTGGTTAGAGCAACCGTTTCATAAGCGGTAGGTTCGTGGGTTCGATCCCCACCTCTGGCACAGGGGGCGTAGCTTAATTGGATAGAGTGCTGCCCTGTCACGGCAGTGGTTGCCGGTTCGAGTCCGGTCGCCCCCGCAAAAGAAAAACATCCTGAGATTATCTTCGGGATGTTTTTTTACTTTTTAAATCTGTTTAAAAAATCTCCAAATTTTTAAAAGTTTTTTCGTAAATTCCAATTACTTCTTTAGCTTTCTTTTGAGTTAATCTGTAACCTGGGTCATGGACAATATTATTTCTGATTTTGTGGGCTCCCCAAACATCCTCTAAGTTAGGTAAAACATTATCTGGTACTTTTTTCAATCTTTCTCCCAAACTCTCCCCAGAATACCCCATTCTTCCCAAAACATTATTTAAAAAACTGTCGGCTTCGATTACGGCCAGTTTGTACTCTGAAGCAATTTTCGCCTCCAACCTCTTTTTGGTTCTTTCCCAAGTTCTCACCATTCTTCGTTTTTCAAAACCTTTAAAAAGGAAAGCTTGAACAGAATACTTAGGAAAGAAAAATTCCCACCAATTACTGTGTCTAATAAAATAGATGATATAGCCAATTAAAACAGAAGAAAGAGTCAAGAATATGATTTTTAAGAAAAGCAGTCTTTGCTGAAGCTCAGTAGATGTAATTTGAGAAATGACCTCATTCATTGATTTCTTCAAAAATTTGGCCTAATTGAAAGAGACTATCTTCATAAAAAGGCTTTCCGATGATTTGCAGACCCACTGGCAGTTTTCCAACCTTTCCACAAGGAATAGCTAAGGCTGGAAGCCCGGCTAAATTCACTGAAACAGTTAAAATATCAGCCAAATACATCGAAAGGGGGTCTTCAATCCTTTCTCCTATTTTAAAAGGTAAAACCGGAGAAACAGGGGTTAAAAGAAAATCAACTTTTTCAAAGGCTTTGTCAAAATCCTCTTTAATTAAAGTTCTTACTTTTTGGGCTCTTAGATAATAAGCCTCATAATAACCTGCAGACAAGGCATAAGTTCCCAACATTATTCTTCTTCTGACCTCATTTCCAAATCCCTCTTCCCTACTCTTTAAATAAACATCTAACAAGTTTTTAGCCCTCGGCTCTTTACTCTTTGTTATTGAATAGCCATATTTTATTCCATCAAACCTAGCCAAATTTGCCGAGACTTCAGAAGGCATAACCATATAATAAGTGGAAAGAGCATATTTTGTGTGAGGCAAGCTCACTTCAAAAATTTTTACCCCCAGGTCCTCAATTTTTTTTATTGCTTCTTTTACAAGCTTTTCTATTTCAGGATCAATACCTTCAATAAAGTACTCTTTTGGAACGCCAATCCGAAGAGCTGAGGGCTGAAGATTAAAGGTTGGAACTTGTTTTTCAATACTAGTTGAATCAAGAGGGTCTTTTCCTGAAATTGCATCAAAAACTATCTTTGCATCTTCAACTGTTTTTGTAATAGGTCCTATCTGGTCTAACGATGAAGCCATAGCTATCAATCCATACCTTGAAACTGCTCCATAAGTAGTTTTAAGACCCACCACTCCACAAAAGGAGGCTGGTTGCCTAACTGAACCCCCGGTTTCAGAACCCAAAGCATAACAACAAAGATTAGCTGCTACTGCAGCTGCTGAACCTCCAGAAGAGCCACCTGGAACTCGAGTTAAATCGTGAGGATTTTTTGTAGGAAAAAAAGCAGAATTTTCAGTAGAAGAACCCATGGCAAATTCATCCATATTTGTCTTTCCTAAAATTACAGCTCCCTTCTCTTTTAATTTCTTTATGACTGTAGCGTCGTAAATAGCTATGTAATTTTCTAAAATCTCAGAACCTGCTGTACATTTTACATCCTTAACTAAGATATTATCTTTTAAGGCCATGGGAATTCCAGCTAAAATGGGAAGTTCTTTTCCTCTTGAAATTAATTCATCCACTTTTTCAGCCTGGGATAAGGCAAGATCTTTTGTTTGAGTCAAAAAAGATGAAATTTTCTTATCTTTCAAAGAAATCTCATCTAAAAAAGCTTTCGTTAACTCTTTGGCTGAAAATTCTTGGTTTTTTAAACCTAAGTGGGCTTGTTTTATTGTAAGTTCACAAAGTTTCATTTAAACTTCTTACCTTCTGAAAATTGATTTTACCTTCAAAAAGGTATTTTCTCTTTCCGGAAAAGCTTTGATTAACTTTTTAACTTTTTCAATGTCCAACTTTTTGGCTACATCTTCCCTGAATACATTTTCAATCTTTAGAGTATGGGAAGTAGGCTCGACATTTTTAATATCTACTTCTTTTAATTTTTCAATATAATCTAAAATCGAAGAGAGTTCTCTTTGAAACTTTTCGATTTCAGGCTCAGTCAAACCCAATCTGGCTAATTTTGCTATGTGTTTTACTTCTTCTTTTGAAATCATGTTATTTAGGGGGTTCTATTTCTTTTGTCTCAACCAAGACTTCTCTTAATTCATCCAACTTTTCCAAAACCATTCCTGCTCCTCTAGCCACAGTGGTGAGAGGGTCCTCAATAATCTTTGTTGGAATCTTAGTTTCCTCGCTTATTAGCTTATCTAATCCCCTCAGAAGGCTTCCTCCACCCGTTAGATAAATACCTCTCGTCATCACATCTGCTAATAGTTCAGGTGGGGTTTCCTCTATAGTATCTTTTATAGCTCTGATTATTTGCTTGACCGATTTTTCCAAAGCCTTTCTAATGTCTGTATCTGAAACAAGAATTTCTTCTGGTAGGCCAGTTACCAAATTCCTACCCCTTAAAGGGAATGTCTTTTTTTCGTTTAAGGGCCAGGCAGAGCCTATAGTAATTTTTACTAACTCAGCTGTCCTTTCCCCTATTAAGAGTTTGTTTTCTTCTTGACTCCAACGAACAATGTCTCGATTCAGTCTATCTCCTGCAATTCTCAAGGTCTTGGATACCACTATTCCTCCTAAAGAAATGATAGCAATTTCTGCCGTACCTCCTCCAATATCAACAATAAAATTTCCTCCCGCTTCTTGAATTGGGAGTCTGGCTCCAATGGCAGCTGCCATTGGTTCTTCAATTAAAAATACTTCTCTGGCTCCTGCATTTTTAGCTGCATCCTGAACAGCTCTTTTTTCCACCTCGGTTACTCCGCAAGGAATTCCTATAATGACCCGAGGTCTAAGGCCAAAAGGAAACTTTCTTTTTTTAACCTTATTAATAAAATACCTTAGCATCTGCTCTGTTACTTCAAAATCAGAAACAACCCCTTCAACCAAAGGCCTTGTGGCAACGATATGGGATGGAGTTCTTCCTACCATCTTTTGAGCTTCTTCACCAATAGCTAAAATCTGGCCTGTCTTTTTGTTAAGGGCGACAACAGAAGGCTCAAGCACCACAATACCCCTCCCTTTCACATAAACCAGGGAGTTAGCTGTACCCAAATCAATAGCTATATCCTGGAAAAAATGGGAAAAAAATTTGTTGAACATATTAAAAAATTCTCTGTATATCTTTTATTGTAGTAAGAATCATCAAGACTATCAATAATAAAAGAAAAATGGAGGTTATTGCGGTTTCCAGTTTTTCTGAAACCTTTTTTCCTCTTAATTTCTCAACGAATAAAAAGACTAATTTCCCGCCATCAGTAGGAGGAATTGGTAGAATATTAAAGAGGGCGACATAGATTGAAATCGTAGCCACAAACTGTAAAAAGTAATTTATGTTCTGGGAAGCTGCCTGACTTAATAAAGAAAAAACTCCTACAGGTCCCATTAACTCAATTCCTGTAGGAAGCCCCAAAAAAAGATTTTTGAAAGCCATTCCCCAGCCTTTAAGCGCAAAATAGGTTGTCTCTAAGGTAAAAAAGATGCCTCGGAAGAGGGCTTCTACAGGAGGATATCTCTTTTGGGCTGTCCTCACCAAGCCTACTCCCATAGGACCTTCCCCTGTTGGAGGGGAAACCCGAGGTGTCAAAGAAACATCAAAAATCTCTTTCCCTCGCTGAATTATCAAAGTAATCTCTCCTTCATGAGTTTGAATAAACTCTTTTACTTGACTAACCTTATCTATATTTTTAATTTCTAACTTTTGATTTTTGATTTTTACTATGACGTCCCCTATTTTTAATCCGGCTTTCTCTGCGGGAGACTCAGGTGCAAGACCCACAATTTGGACCTTAATATCTGCCAAATTTCCATTGGCTGTATCTGTTACTGCCTGGGTAAATCCCGAACCCATAACAATACTGAACAAAACAGCAGAGATTATCCAGAAAGAAAGCACCCCTCCTAATATGACCAAAGCTCTTTGCCAGATAGATTTTGCTCCTAAGGCCTGAGGGTCTTTTTCTTTCCTCTCTCCATAAATTTTAACAAAAGCCCCAAGAGGAAGAAGATTTAAAGAATAAACAGTTTGGCCAATTCTTTTAGCAAAAATTCTTGGAGGATAGAAAATTCCAAATTCTTCTACTTTTACCCCAAATTTTTTAGCCAAAATAAAATGGCCGAATTCATGAAGAATTAATAAAAAAATAAGGCTAAAAAAGGCAATGAGGAATGATAAAAACATAATTATTCCATAATTTCTTTTTTCTTTTTTTCCTCCAAATCATCTAGTTTTTCACTATATTCATCAATCAATTCCTGGAGTTCTTTTTTCTTTCTATACTTGTCATCCTCTGAAATCTCACCTTCTTTAAAATTCTCTTGAATTTCCTTCCAAGCTTCATCCCTCCAGCGCCTTATCGTCCTTTTTACTATCTCCTTTCTCTCTGTCAAAACCTTTAAAAGTTCTTGCCGATACTCCTCGCTCATTGGAGGAAGGTAAAGTCGAATTTTATCTTTCTCAACAATTGGGTTCAACTTTAAAGAGGAACGGGAAATAGCTTTCTCTATAGGCTCAAGGCAAGACTGATCCCAGGGCTGAATTGTAATTTGTCTCCTGTCGGGACAAAAAATTGTCCCCAATTCCTTAATTGTCAGTTTTTCTCCTAAAAAATCAACCGAGATGTCTTCAACCAATGAAGGGGTGGCTCTCCCAACCCTGATTTTTGCCAGCTCTTTCTTAAAAAAGTCTATTACTTTTTCCAACTCAGGCTTTATTTTTTCAATAGGTTCTTTTTCCATTTAAATTCTTAAAAATAAGGTTTCTAAAGCCAATCTTTTATTAATATTACTTTGGGAAATCAAAGATTGAATCTCTGCTATCTCCTCAAGTATCTTTTTCATTTTTAAGACATCGTCAAAATCTTTTTTCTTTATCTTTGAAATCATACTCTGCCTTAGGTGGTTCAGCCAGATATCAAACACTTCTTTTAAATTCTCATTTTCTGCAGTTAAAACTTTTGCATAATGAAATCTCTGGGCCAAATTCCCTTTAAAGACTAAAAGGAATTCTTTAATCCTTGATTTGTATTCATTTAACTTTTCAGGATTTGAAAGAAATTCTATAGCTTGGCCTGGTCTTCCAGAGGAAAGTTCGACAATCTCTTGAGCTTCAGATTTTTTAATCCCTTGATTAATCAAATAATCCAAAATCTTCTCTTTTTTTACAGGAAAGAATTTTATCTCCTGCACTCGAGAAAGAATAGTCTGAAATAAAAGAGAGGGGTGCTCACTGATTAGAATCAGACAGGTTTTCCCTGAAGGTTCTTCCAAAGTTTTTAAAAGACAATTTTGAGCTTGGGCAGTCATTAAACAAGCCTGGTCTATAACAGCAGTTTTCCATTGAAAATAGGATTTTAAAGAAAGACTTTCTGCAAGTTGCCTTATTTGAGAAATCCCAATGCCTGTTTTCTCAGGCTTTATCAAGAAGAAATCGGGGTGAGCTCCTTTTTCTAAAGCTCTACAAGATTGACAGACTTGACAAGGTTTTTCTGAAAAATCTGAATTTTGGCAATTCAATAATTTTAAAAATTCAAAAGCAACTTTTCGCTTTCCCAATTTCCCTTCTCCAGAAAAGAGAAAAGCATGAGGAACCCTCGAATTCTGAAGCTGTCTTTTTAAAAAATCCCATTGTTTTTCGTGACCAATAATCATTTCTTCCGGGCAATACTTCTTTTATAAACATCTAAATTCTCCAATAAAATACCTGTTCCTTTTGCCACAGAAAAGAGTGGTTTTTCAACTCTTGTGCAGGGAACGCCAGTAGATTTGGAAATCATTTTATCAATATTTCTCAACAATGAACCCCCACCCGAAAGAAACATACCTTTATCTATAACATCAGCTGAGAGTTCAGGAGGGGTCTCTCTTAAGACCTCTTTTATAACCTGGACAATTGAATTCAAGACATCAGAAATCGCCTCACAAACTTCATTTGAGCTGACCTCAATGTTCTTTGGTAAACCCATAACCAAATCTCTTCCTTTAGTCTCAAACAGCTCTTCTTTTTTCAAGGGAAGAGCTGATCCTATTTTTATTTTTATTCTTTCTGCAGTCTGTTCTCCTATTGCCAGGTTATACTTTTCTTTAATGTAGTTAGCAATTGCCTCATCCATCTGGTCTCCAGCAATCCTTGCCGAACGGACACAGACTATTCCTCCAAGAGAAATCACTGCCACCTCAGAGGTCCCTCCGCCAATATCTACAATCATATTGCCCGAACACTCATTGATAGGAATTCCAGCTCCTATAGCTGCCAGAATTGGTTCCTGGGCTGTATAAACTGCTTTAGCTCCAGCCGAAAGAGCGGCTTCAATTACTGCCCTCTTTTCCGTTGAAGTAATGCAGGCTGGAACCCCTATCATCAATTCGGGCTTGAAAAATCTGAAAAGGCCCGTGCTTTTGTCAATAAAATATTTTATCATCGCCTGGGTTACCCTATAATCTGCAATCACCCCTTTTCTCAAGGGCCTATAAACCTTTATTGTATCTGGAGTCCGGCCAAGCATTTTCTTGGCTTCATTACCAACCGCCAGAATCTTATTCTCTCCAATACTAACTGCCACCACAGAGGGCTCCTGAAGAACAATTCCCTTTCCCTGGACAAAAACCATGGAGTTGCAAGTACCTAAATCTATTCCAATTTTTTTAATAAACATGTTAAATTCTTTTAATCTCAGCTCCTAATTTTCTTAGTTTTTCATCGATTTTTTCGTATCCTCTATCAATCTGATAAATATTATCAATTATTGTCTTTCCTTTAGCCATTAAGGCGGCAATAATCAAAGAAGCTCCCGCCCTTATATCCCAACTTGAAATTTTAATACCCGAAAGCTCATTTTTACCAAAGATAAGGGCTCGATGAGGATCGACCACCTCAATGTCAGCTCCCATCTTTCTTAATTCATGAACGAAATTTAGCCGATTTTCATATAAAGGGTCGTGAATTAAGCTTTTACCTTCTGCATGGGTTAAAAGGGGAACAACTATTGGCAAAAGATCTGTGGGAAAGCCGGGCCAAGGAAGAGCTTGAACTCTAACAGCTTTTAAATTTGGTGAAAAGCTAACTTTGATAGAGTCTTTACCTTTTTCAAACAAAACTCCTATCTCCTCCATTTTGGCTAAAAAGATATTTAAATGGTCCAAAATTACATTCTTTATTTCTAAAGTTCCAGGAGTAACAGCTCCTACCACTGTAAATGTTCCAGCCTCAAGATAGTCTGGAATAATTCTGTGCTCAACTCCCTTTAGGTTTTTTTGACCCTCAATTTCAATAGTGTGAGTTCCTATCCCTTCAATTTTTATTCCCATTTCTTTCAACATTTCTCCTAAATCTTGAACGTGGGGTTCAGCTGCAGCTCCCAAAATCCTCGTTTTACCTTCAATCTGAGAAGCTGCCATCATTAGGTTCTCAGTAGCTGTCACGCTAAGTTCTTTTAGGACAATTTCTCCTCCCCTCAAGTCTTCACTTTTAAAAAGATAGGAGCCTCCTGTTTTTTCAATTTTAACTCCTAATTTTTTAAAGGCCTCCAGGTGAGTGGTAATAGGCCTTAAACCTATTCTATCACCTCCAGGTCTTGCAAATTTAAAATTTTTAAATCTAGAAAGCAAGGGAGCTATCAAAAGAACTGAAAGTCTTGTCTTTTCTATTAAATCAAAATCTATTTTTTCAGGATCAAGATTCACAGCCTCAATTTTCACTTTTCTTTTATCCAACCATTCAATATCAGCTCCCATTTTTCTTAAAACCTCAAGCAAACAAAAGACATCTTCCACTAATGGCAAATTGTCAATGACGCAGGGTTCTTTGGTCAATAAGGTAGCTGCTAAGACTGGCCCAGCATCATTTTTTGCTCCACCTATTTCTACTTGACCTTCCAGTGGCTTTTGTCCCTCAATCAAAAATTTATCTCCCATAATACTCTATTTTAACTTCAAATCTCTAAAATTGTCAAACTCCCTTTGAAAAATCCTGAATTTTAATTAGAATTAAATTATGACCAAAAGAACAAGGAATGTTTTGTTTTTAATCTTAACTATTTTATTCTTTTTGATTGCTCCTTCAATTATCTTTTATTCTCAAGGCTGGAGATTTGATCCCAGAACAAAAAGGATAGTAAAAGTAGGAGGTTTTTATTTCAGAGTTTTTCCAAAAAGAGCTAGAATTCTTATTAATGGAAGAGAGTATAAGACAGACTATTTTTTTGGCTCACTCTTTATTGAAGGCTTCTTACCTAGGGAGTACCAAGTCAAAATAGAAAAAGAGGAATTTTTATCTTGGGAAAAAAGACTTAAAGTTAAAGAAGAAGAAACTACCAAAGTAGAGGATGTCTTTTTAATACCCGAAACTGTAAATTTTGAAATCTTGGCAAAAGGGATTAAAAATTTTGTTCCTTCTGAAGATCAAGAAAAGATGGTTTTGATTTCTGAAGATGAAGGCTGGCAGTTAAAACTTTTAGACCAGAAAGAAAATCTTGTAGCTCATCTATTAAAGGAAAAAGAAATTGAAGAAGGAGCAGAATTAGAAAAAATTATTTTCTCTCCCACAAAAGAACTTTTAATAAAAGCGAAAACAAAAAAGGAAAGAAAATACTTTCTTTTAGACCTTGAGACAACTTCTTTGACAACTTTGGATTTTTTAGATTCTGATCTGGAAGAAATCTCCTTTTCTGAGAATGGCGAGAAAATATTTTTCCGCTCAGAAAATGAGCTCTTTGAAGCAGACTTAATTAAAAAAAGTTCTACCTCTCTTTTAGAAAAAGTTATTTGCTATAAGGTAAAAAAACCTTTTATTTACTATCTCGATGACTCGGGCTTTCTTTTCAAAACTGACTTAAAAGGAGAAAGGAAAGAAAAGCTCAATAGAGAGTCTTTTGAAATCCAAGAAAAAGACTACGAAATCTATATTTTCCCCTCTTTTATTTTTTTGAAAACAGAGGATTCTCTTTTTTTACTTGACGAAGAAGAAGGGTCTTTCAAGGAATTCTCAGATTTTGTAAAAGAAATTAAAATTTCCCCAGATTCAAAAAAGCTGACCTTTTTTGGAAACCATGAGATTTGGATAGTCTTTTTGACCGAGATTGAAAAACAACCCCCAAAAGAAAAAGGAGAGAAACTCTTTTTAAGCAGGTTTGCAGGAAAGATAAATGAGGTCTATTGGTATACCCAAAATTATTTGATATTCAATATTGGAGAAGAGATTAAAATCTGTGAAATAGATGAAGTAGATAAAATTCAAATCTGGACCCTCAAGGATATTAAAGGTTCCAAAATTTTCTTTAACGAAGAAAGTAAGAGATTGTACTTTCTAAAAGAGGGGAATCTTTTTGTTACAGAAAAATTGATAAAATAATATCAGGTATTAGATACTTTCTCCCAATCTTTTAATTTTGATTTTTCCACTCTTTGACAAAGCTCCTTATATTCACAGTACTGACAAGGCCATTTCGGCCAGTCTTTAAGTTCTGGAGGAATGAGAGGTATAGTATCTTTTCCAATCTGCTCTTTTAAAGTTTTGAAATCCTCCAAAAGTTTTTCAACTAAAGCAGGATCATAGGTAATCTGAAATTCTTTTAATTCCTGGGTATCTTTGTTTTCATAAAGGAGGATCCCTTGGGGAACTTTAAAGTAATGTAAATAAAGCTGGATTTGTTTTACATGCTCGGGCTTTGGTTTTTCTAAACTTTTGAATCCATAACTTGAAATACTTTTGAAATCAACAACATAGGGCTTACCTCCTTCCAAGCCAATAATCGCATCTGCCCTCCCCGAAATGATTTCTTGGGGAGGAATTTTCACCTCTGCTGCCCTGACAATTCCTAAACTAAACAGAACACTCATTAACCTCATATGAGTGTAGTCACCTACATCGAAAATCCTCATAATTCTCGGCTCCATCTCTGCTCTCGGAGCTTTTTTAAATTTAAAAAAAATTTGTCGAGGACACTTGCCAGCATCAGTGATATAAAAATGATCACCTCTTGCTCTTTGATCCTTTATTCTATCGCTATAAAATTGATTGATGAATTCTTTTAACATATTATCTTTTCTGCCATTGAGCAGCCCTTCTTGCTCTTTTTAAGCCAAACTTTTTTCTTTCTTTCGCCCTTGGATCTCGTGTCAAGAAACCCTCTTTCTTTAATGTTTCTCTGTAATCTGGTTTAAAAAGAATAAGGGCTCTGGCTATTCCGTGTCTTACAGCTTCAGCCTGGGCGTGGGGCCCACCCCCTTTCACCAAAACTGAAACCCCAAACTTTGAAAGACTTTTTATTGTTTTAAAAGGAGCTTGAGCTGTTTCCTGAAGGTCTAAAGTCGGAAAGTAATCCTTAAGATGTTTTTCATTAATTAAAAATTTTCCTTTTTCTTTTGTAAAAAGGCGAACCCGAGCTATAGCAGTTTTTCTTCTCCCTACACTTTCAAGATATTTTTTCTTCTTTTTTACCATATTACTCAAATTTTAATCTTTTTATTTGCTTTGCTCTCAATTTATTTTTTGGAAGCATACCATAAACTGCTCTTCTCAGAATCTCACCTGGATCTCTTTTGAAAATCTTTTCCAAGGGAACCTCTTTTAATCCCCCTAAATATCCTGTGTGGTGGTAATACTTCTTTTCTTTTCTTTTCTTTCCTGTCAGTTTGATTTTATCAGCATTTTTCACAATAACAAAATCTCCCATATCTCTGTAGGGAACAAAGTCAGGTTTTTGCTTACCCCGTAAAAGAATTGCAATTTCTGTTGCTAATCTTCCTAAAACTTTTCCTGTAACATCGATTGTGTGAGTTCCACGTTTCATTTTACTAATTCTATTATCGCCATTTTTGCTCCATCTGAATTTCTCGCTCCTAATTTTATAACCCGAGTATATCCTCCCCTTCTCTTTTCATATCTTTTGGCTAATTCTCTCATCAATTTTTTCACTGTCTTCTTGGGAAGAGAAGCTAATAAGGATTTCTGGGCTGCAAGGGTTTGTTTTTTTGCCTTGGTGATAAATTTTTCTGTAATTCTTCTTGTTTCTTTTGCTTTAGCCTCAGTTGTCTTTATTCTCTCATGTAAAATCAAAGAAGAGGCCAATCCTCTCAGAAGGGCCTTTCTTTGATCTCTTTTTCTCGAAAGTTTCCTTCCACTTTTTCTTTTTCTCATTTTTTTAATTCAAAACCTGAATCTTTGAGAGCTTTTTTAATCTCTCCAATACTTTTATCTCCTATCCCTTTTAAACTGCGTAAGGTTTCTTCTTTTCTTCTTAAAAGTCCTCCAAGACTTTTGATACCATTTCTTTTTAGAATGTTAATTGTCTTTTCAGAAATCCCAAGTTTATCAATCTCAATCTTTTTTTGCTGATCTTTTTCTATCTCCTTTTCCTTTTTAATTCCCTTATCTATTTTTTCAGAAAAACAAGAGAAGTGATTTTTGAGAACTTTTGAAGCCTCTTTAAAAGCTTGCTCTGGGGTTAAGGTGCCATCTGTTTCAATTTCCAAAAGTAATTTATCAAAATCTGTTCTTTTCCCTACCCTAACATTCTCGGTTCTAAAGGCTACCTTTCTAATGGGCGTAAAAACAGCATCCAAGATAATAACTCCGGGTTCTAACTTTTCTTGCTCTCTCCTTTCAGCAGGGAAGTATCCTAAACCCTTTTCGATTTTAACTTCCATTTCAAGACTGGTGTTCTTTAAGGTTAAAGTAGCAATATGAAAATTTTTATTTATCAATTCCACCTGGGGAGGTAATTTGAAATCTAAACCTAAAACTTTCTTCTCCCCAGAAACTTTCAAAGAACCTGTCTGAGGTTCTTCAGAAAAAACTTTGAAGCGAAGCTTTTTTAAATTCATTAAAATAGAAATTACATCTTCTAAAACTCCCGGAATAGTTGAAAATTCATGCGAAACCCCTTTTATTTTCACCTGGGTAATAGCAGCTCCTGGCAGAGAAGAAAGTAAGACTCTTCTTAAGCTATTTCCAATCGTTACTCCAAAACCAGGATAAAGAGGCTCAATTTCAAGCAAAATCCAGTTTTGTTTTTTCTCAACGATTTTCACTTTTGAGGGTAAAGAAATCATATTACTTTGAATAAAATTCAAAAATAGCTGGGATCTCAACTGGGGGAGCAGCCTCTTGGAGAGAGGGTTTTCCAACAACTTCCCCTGTTAATTTTTTGATATCCAAAGAAAGCCAGGAAGGTAGTTTCTCTTTTTTCAATTGGGATTCAAGGTTTCTAAAAACTCCTTTCTTTTCTAAACCGGGAATAAGGGAAATCTTGTCTCCTTTTTTTAATTGATAAGAAGGTATATTAACCTTTTTTCCATTTATCAGAAAGTGACCATGACTCACAAATTGTTTTGCCTGAGGCCTGGAAACAGCAAAACCCAATCTAAAAACAGCATTATCCAGGCGTCTTTCCAAAATCTCAATCAAGAACTCAGAAGTATCTGGAACCCTTCCCCTTTTTGCCAAAACCTTTTTTACGTAACTTTTAAACTGACTCTCTTTTAGATTATACCATTTTTTCAGTTTTTGTTTATCCCTCAGTTCTCTACCGAAATCAGATACTCTTTTTCTTCTTTTCCTCACTTTCCCTGGAGGATACGGTTTCTTCACAAGAGCACATTTTGGAGAAAAACAACGCTCCCCTTTCAAAAAGAGTTTTACTCCTAAACGCCGACAAATTTTACATTTAGATTCTCTCATTTTTAGACTCTTCTTAGTTTTCGAGGACGGCAACCATTATGAGGAATGGGAGTAACATCTTTTATAGAAACTATATTCAATCCATGTCCTCCTAAAGACCTTAGAGCTGAATTCCTTCCTGAACCTATCCCCTTCACAAAAACAGAAACCTTCTCGATGCCAAGCTTTTTGATAGCTTCAACTAAAGGTTCTGTGGCTTTTGAAGCTGCAAAGGGAGTTCCTTTTCTTGTCCCCTTGAAGCCAACTCTTCCAGCGCTTGTTCCGTATAAAACATTACCTTGAGAATCGGTCAGGGTTAAAATTGTATTATTAAAAGAAGAGGAAATATAAATATTTCCCTCTTTGACCTTTTTGGAAACCTTAACTTTGACCCCTTTTTTCAAGAGTGCCTCTCTCTCTTCTTTCTCTTTTAAGACTTCTTCTTCAGTTTTTTTAATGACTCGTTTCTTGCCCATGATTATTTTGGTGTCGGGGCTTTTCTTCTTCCCGATCCCACGGTCGTTCTTACATTGCCCCGAATGGTCCTTGAATTTGTCCTTGTTGTTTGACCCCTAACAGGAAGCCCTTTAATGTGTCTTACTCCCCGCCAACATTTAATGTCCTTTAATCTCTTGACCGCTCTCATTTGTTCTCTTCTAAGCCCTCCTTCAATCTTGTAATTTTTCTCAATAATTTGTTTTAATCTGTCGGTTTCTTGAGTTGTCAAATCTGAAGCTCTTTTTTCGAGGTCAATTTCAGCCTCTTTTAAAATCTTTTCACTCAAAATCTTCCCTATTCCAAAAATATAGGTTAGGGCAATCTTTATTTGTTTCTCTTTTGGTATGTTTACTCCTGCAATTCTTGGCATAGTTATCCTTGTCTTTGTTTATGTTTGGGATTTTCGCAAATAACGTAAACACGTCCTTTTCGACGGACGATTTTACACTTTTTACAAATTTTTTTGACCGTACTTCTTACTTTCATGGTTGTTTTAATCGATAAATAATTCTTCCTCTTTTTTTATCATGAGGGCTCATTTCTACCAAAACTCTGTCTCCTGGTAAAACTTTTATCCTAAAGCGCCTCATTTTCCCGGCAAGATAGGCTATAATTTCTTGCCCGGAATCCAGTTTAAGCCGAAAATTGGTGTTGGGAAGGGTTTCTAAAACCTGACCTTCTTCTTGAATAGTCTCTTTAGATTTTTTCATTACCGTCTTTAAAAGATAACAAAGAATTTTACTTTAGTCAAGCACGGTCCTTATTCTAATTTTTTCAAGATTTTTCGGTATCTCTTTCAGCCAAAATGGCCAGAGTTTTATCTCAGCTTGTTTTATTTCAGGATGACTTTCCAGAAGAATTTTGGCTGTCTTTTTAGGTTTAGCAGCAATTCCTTTTTTTAAAAGGGTCTCCTCAAGAGGAGAATAAATCTCTGCCAAGGCAATTAAATTTAAATTAGCTTGCCCCTTTTCTAAATCCTTGGATTCAAGAAAGTAATTTAGCTCAAGACTTCCAGGTTTAATTTCCTTTTCTTGAACTTGAGACAAAATGGCATTTTCGACAAATTCTTCAAGGTCTTTTTCTCTAAAAACAAGGGCTTTTAATTTCACCTTTATCTCACAAGTAAAAGAGTCTATTTTTTCTCCAACTTCAGCTTTACAACCTTGTTCCAAAACTTCCTTTAAAAGACAATCTTGGGCTAAAATAAAAGAATTTTCATCACACTTTTTTTCCAAGGCAGCTAAACTTTCTTCAAAAACTTCTTCTTCCAAAAGTTTTTCTGCTCTTTCAAGATCTTCTTTTTTAACCTGGGAAGCTTTTCCTTTAAAACCTCCTTTCATTTGAGAAAAGGATTTTGCATAAAAAGTAGTATACATGTCAGTTCCCAAAAGGCCGGGGATAGAAAATGTGGTAGGTCCTATGTTATACTCCTGGCCAGCCTCTGCTGCCCTGACCTTAATGTCGACAAAACCTGGCTTCAGCCTCCCTTCTTCATATTTTTGGCCTGGAATGGTAATTTTTTCTAAAGCTCTGAAAAGCTTTCCATCAGTTGAAAGAAATCTTGTGTTAACCACAAAGGTTCGGGAAGTAGTGGAATATTCATTGTAAACTCTGACTATTCCTTCGGCCCGTTTTTCAGCTACATCCTCGCCCGTAGCAGGGAATTCTCTTGAAATAGTGCTTTCATCTTCAATAATCTCAGCTGGAATGGTGTTTTCTTTCAACCTAACTAAAAGAGGTTCTTTAAATTCTGAATCCAAAAGCACCTTTTTTTCAAGATCAATCAATTCAGTTTTAGGTATTATTTCAATCTCAGCCTTCCCTAAGGCAAAAAAGAGAAAAGTTCCAAAAATAATTAAAAGGAGGATGAGAGAAAAAGCAATTTTTTTAGAAAAAGAAGGTTTTTTTTCAACGATTTTTCTCTCAGGTTCAGGTTTCACTAAAATTTTCTTGGGGGGTGAAATGTCAAAAAATTCTTTAGCCATAAGTTTTTATCATTTTAAAATTGCTCTTATTCTTCTTACCCCGGTCCCACAAGGGCTTTCCTTCACGATTTTAAAAATACCCAAGGTTGAAGTCCTTTCCACATGAGGGCCTCCACAAACCTCTTTTGAAAAAACTTTTCCAGAACGCTCAACAATCGAATAGACCGTCACTTTTTCAGGATACTTTTCTTTAAAAAATGCTAAAACATCAGATTTTAACACTTCTTTAAAAGACATCTCTTCCTTTTTTACTATCAGATCTTCCCTGATTTTCTCATTGACCAGATTCTCCACCTTCTTTATTTCCTCTGGGGTTAATTTTTCAGGATGAGAAAAATCAAATCTTAATCTTTCCGGAGTAATATCAGAACCCATCTGTTTTACATGTTTTCCCAAAATTTCTCTTAAGGCAGCTTGTAAAAGATGGGTGGCAGTATGTAATCTCTTAGCCTTCTCTCTTTCCTCTTTGCTTTCTACTTGCTCAATGCCAATACCTCCAAACTTTTTTGGAGCACCAGCTCTGGAGATTTCCTTGTGAGTTTTAAGCTCTGTTTTAAAACCCACTTTATCAACCTTAAAACCTTTTTCTTTGGCTAATTCTTCTGTCAATTCTAAGGGAAATCCATAATTTTGATAAAGATCGAATACCTCTTTACCAGTAATAATTTTAACCCTTTTGACTTCAAGTAATTTCTCAAATTGCCTGAGTCCTCTTTCTAAAGCCTTTCCAAATTTTTCTTGTTCTCTTTGTATTCCTGTAATTATATTTTCTTGTTTTGTCCTTACCTCAGGATATTCGTCCCCATAAATTTCAGAAATTCTTTTTGCGGGTTCGACATACCAGTTTTTTGGCAGATCCAAAATTTTAGCATATCGAATACTTCTCCTTAAAATTCTCCTTAAAACATATCCCTGCTCAACATTTGATGGCAAAACTCCTTCCGAAATTAAAAAAGCAGCTCCCCTCAAATGATCAGCCAAAATCCTAAATTCTCTTTTATTCTTCTCATATTTTTTTGAACACTGATTTTGAATTCCTCTTATAATTGGAAAAAAAAGATCTGTTTCATAATCTGAATTTTTTCCTTGAAGTACAGCCAACAATCTTTCAAAACCAATTCCTGTATCAACATTTTTCTCTGGAAGCTTTTCAAATCTCCCTTTCTCATCTTTATTGTATTCCATAAACACCAGATTCCAAATTTCTACAAAACGATCGCATTCACAATTAGGCCTACACCCCCCACCAGAAATGGTGGGGGGTCCTTTTTCACAAGGCTTGCCTGTCAAATCATAAAAGACTTCAGAACAGGGGCCACAAGGCCCTTCCCTTCCCACCGGTCCCCAAAAGTTCTCACTCATCCCAAACTCAGAAATCTTTTCCCTTTTTATTCCCCTGCTTTGCCATACTTTTATGGATTTCGCATCTTTTGGAATTTCTTTTTCTCCTTTGAAAACAGAAACCCATAATTTCTCTTTTGGAATTTTTAAGTCTTTTGTCAAAAATTCTAAGGCAAAATCTATTGCCCCCTCTTTAAAATAATCACCAAAAGACCAGTTTCCCAACATTTCAAAAAAAGTATGGTGCCAGGCATTTCCGACTTCATCAAGATCACCAGTCCTAAAACACTTTTGGATAGAACAAGCTCTTTTGTAGGAAGGCTTTACCTTTCCTGAAAGATAGGGCACAAATTGTTGCATTCCAGCTGAAGTAAAAAGTGAGGTTGGATCAGCCGGAATTAAAGAACTCGAGGCCACTATTTCATGCCCCTTTTTCTCAAAAAAATCCAAAAAAGCTTTTCTCAACTCCTCTGGTTTCATTATCCTTCATTATAGATTAAAAATCCCAAACGGGCAAACAAATTAAAGGTAAAACCGCTGTTTTGTAAATAAAAAAGGCGACTAAAGTAGCCTGTTCCCTTAATAAATACCTTGTTAGTGTTTGCTGTTTTTAGGTGTATCTATCAGCTACGGTTGAAGCAACATAAGCTTCAGGCTTTATTTTGGGTTCAAAACCATTTCCCCGAATTAAACCGGTAATTTCTTTTACCATATCCCTTGTTGCCCCGTTTTCCCCGACGTCAGCATGAATATAGCGGAACTGATAATTTAAATTCTCAGGCAGCTTCTCAATTGCCTCTTTTAAATTTTCCTTCAAAAACAAAGCTAATTCACAAGATAGTAAAACCTCTTCTAAAACTCTTTGCTTCCAAGTATAAAACTTCCTTTCAGAATATCTTACCTTCTTGATAAAAAATCTTCCTCCCTCCCCTACTCTTAAAACAACAATGACCACAGGAAAATGGGGTTCTGTTCCTGAAGAAGAATCACATCCAACAATAACATCGTAAAACTTGCCAGGATTTCCTGACATATAATTTAAAATCTCATCCTGCACCTTATTTAATGCTAATCTTCCTCGAGTTGGATTATAGAAATAACCTTCTTTAAAATTACTCATTATGAAAGAATAACAAATTAAGGAGAGGGAATCAAGGCCCTGGCAACTTTTTTCACTAATTTAACAAACTCTTCAGCATCAAGAGAAGCGCCACCTACTAAAAGCCCATCCATTTTTGATTCTTTAATATAGCCTGCTGCAATTTCTGAATTTAGGCTTCCTCCATAAAGGACCAGAATATTCTTTGCCATAGATTCCCCAAAAAACTCAGCGAGAATTTCTCTGATAGATGAATTTGCTTTTTTGGCATCCTTAAAATCACAAGGATTCTTGGTTCCTATGGCCCAAACAGGCTCGTAAGCTATTATTAAATTCTCAAGATCTGATATTTTTATTATTGAAAGAGCCCCTCTTAATTGATTTTTAATCTCCTTTGTTTTAAATTCCTGATCTTTTTCTCCAATACAGAGAATTGGCTTTAATCCTTCTTTTAAAACTGCTTTAATTTTCTTGTTTATCATTTCATCGCTTTCTCCTAAAGCTCTTCTTTCAGAATGACCCAAAATTACATATTGACAACCCAAATTCTTTAACATTTGAGGAGAAATTTCTCCTGTGAAAGGGCCCTTTTCAAAAAAACAATTTTGGCCTCCAAACTTTATGGCTTTATGACTATTTGCTTTTAAGGCTAAAAGATAAATAAAAGGTGGACAAATTACCACCTCTACGTCTTTAATATTTTTTAATCCTTCTTTTACTGAATTAAAAAGCCTTTTGGCTTCAGTTGTAGTTACAGGATTACACTTCCAATTTGCAATAACCAAAGGTTTCATACTTTTTGTTTCCCCAAATATTCAGCTGCCTTTTCTGGCTCAATGGTGGAAATCTCCATGCAGGCCCCTAATTCAAACCCAGCATGAATGGCGGTTTTGGGCAGAATTGTCCAGTGCCAATGGTAAAAGGAATAATCTTTACCGTCACAGGGAGCAGTATGTAAATAGAAATTATAGGCCGGATTGCCCAAGCCCTTGTAGAGTTTATACAAGGCTGTTTTGAAAGCTTCAGCTAAGGTTTTTTTCTGGCTTTCAGTAATTTTTTCAAAATATGGAAGGTGTTTCTTAGGAGAAATAATTACCTGAAAAGCCATTTTTGAAGCAAAAGGACAGATAACCAAAAAATCTTTGTTTTCAAAAATGATTCTTTTTTTTATTTCTCTTTCCCACTTGGCCATCTGACAATACACGCATTGCTTATATTTTTTAAAATAGTTTTTTGAAGTCAAAAGAGCTTTTTTCAGATCAGTATCAACAAGAGGGGTAGTGATGATTTGGGAGTGAGGATGATAAATTGAGGCGCCCGCCTCAGACCCATGATTGTGAAAAATAGAAATATAATTAACAAATGGTTTTTGTTTTAGCTCCAAATATCTCGTTTGATAAACATCAATAACTTCTTTTACTTGTTCTACTGCAAGAAGAGCCAAATGTTTATCATGATCCCTGGTTACTACTATCTCATGAAATCCTACTGCCCTTATTGTTTGATAAAGATTGCCTTCTGTTTTTTTATCCAATTTATCGCTGGCAATAAAAGCAGGATATTTATTAGGAATTACGATGGTTGTCCAGTTTTTGGGAATTTCACCTTTGGGTCTCAGGAAAACCCTCTTTCCGTGGGAAAAAATAAGAGTTGGGGGCTCTTGGGTTTCTATTTTACAAAAAGGACAATCTTTTTTGGGCCCTCTTTCTTTTTTCCTTTTTTCCTTTTTGAATACCTCTGGCCTTTTAGCTCTACCAGTAGCAATGACAACCCAATCTTTGGAAGCCACATCAAAACGCAACTCTGAAGGAAACTTAGATTTTTTATTTATAGACATTTTTAATTAGGTTCCACCTAATTTTCAACAAATCAAGACCCATTTTAACCATTGATTTGAATTTTAGCTTACTCTCGGGTTCATTTATCCAGACAACCGGAATTTCTTTAATTTTAAAACCTAATTTCTTGGCAATGACCAAAATTTCAGGATCAAATGCCCAACGATTGATTTTACATTTTGGAAATATTTTTTCTACCGCCTCTTTTGTAAATATTTTAAAGCCACACTGGGCATCCCAGATGCCCCAAAGCCCACAAGTAACTTGACTAAATAAATTAAAAACATCTCCCAACCTCCTCCTAATCCAGCTCTGAGGCACAGCAATAATCGACTCTTTTAGATCTCTTGATCCAATAACAATATCATAACCTTTTTTGACCTCAGGCCACATTTTTTCTACCTGATCAATGGAAGTAGAATTATCGGCATCGGTAAATAGCCGGTATTCTCCTTTAGCTTCCAACAACCCTTGTCTAACAACAAATCCTTTTCCGTGATTTTCTTTATTATCAACCAATCTTAAATTTTTAATTTTTACTTTTAAATCCTCAACAACTTCAGCTGTTTTATCCTTTGAGCCATCATTAACCACTAAAATCTCATAGTCATAAGGTTGTTTCCTTAAATAACTATCGATAGAAGACAAGGTTTTTGGTAATCTCCTTTGCTCATTATAGGCTGGAACGATAACAGATAAGTACATATTGGTTTATTCTATCATAATTTTAAACCAGTTAAAACCTGGTAACCTTCTTTTGTAATAGCTATAGTGTGTTCAAAATGGGCTGTGAGAGAACCATCTTTTGTTTCAAAAGCCCTGTCTGTTTCTTTAATCCGCCAATCCCCGGTTGTAACCATAGGTTCAATACAAAAGGTCATGCCTTCTTTGATTTTAGCTCCTGTTCCTTTTTTTCCATAATTTAAAATCTGGGGGTCCTCATGTAAATCCCTTCCAATACCATGACCTGTGAGTTCTCTGATAACATTAAATCCTTCCCCTTTCACATATCTTTGAATAGCATAAGAAATGTCCCCAAAAGTGTTTCCAGGTTTTGCCTTTTCTATCCCTCTTTTTAAAGCTTCTTTTGTTATCTCAATTAATTTCTGAGCTTCCTTTGAAATTTTTCCCACAGGTAGGGTAAAAGCCATGTCAACATGAAACCCTCTGTAAGAAATCCCCAGATCTAAAGAGATAATATCCCCTGTTTTTAAAATCCTTTCTGAAGGAATTCCATGGACAATTTGCTCATTAATTGAAGTGCAAAGAGCTGCCGGAAAGCCTTCATAACCTTTAAACGAGGCTTTAACTCCATATTTCAAAATGAGACCTTTGGCGGTCTCGTTTAATTTACTTGTCTTGATCCCTACTCCAACCTCCTCTTTCAATTTCTCCATGATCTTTGCTAAAATCTTTCCCCCCTGAGTCATTATTTCAATCTCTTCTTTTGTCTTAACTGTGATCATATTTTTCGAGAGCTTCAAGCCCTGGTAACTTTTGGCCAGAGAGAAATTCAAGAAGGGCTCCACCGCCCGTAGAAACAAAATCAAATTTCTCCCTTAGGCCAAATTTCTTTAAGGCAAAATTTGTCTCCCCTCCTCCGACTACTCTAAAAGCTTGAGAATTTCTCGAGATAGCATCGGCAATAAATCTGGTCCCTTCTGCAAACTGATCTTGCTCAATATATCCCAAAGGACCTGCCCAAACAATTGTTCTGGCTGTTTTAATCATCTCAGCAAAAATATTCCTTGTTTCTTCTCCAATATCCAAAATTCTTTCTTCTTTTCTAAGTTCTCCCAAAGGAGCTTGTCTCAGATAATCCTCTGTGGTATTCAAGGAGGCAACAACATCTATTGGTAAGTGTAATTTTGGATTTGTAAGTTCAATTTCTTTGGCTATCTCTACTATTCTTGCAGAAGGTAAAACTCCCCTCAAAGAAATTCCTTTAGCCTTTAAAAGAGCTTCTGATAAAATTGTACCCAAAAGCAACAGATCAGCTTTCTTTAAAAAAGAAGGAACTGTCTTAATCTTTGAAGTAACTTTTGTCCCTCCAAGAATTACCAAAAAAGGCCTCTTAGGTTTTTTGAGAATTTTTGAAAGAACATTAATTTCTTCTTCTAAAAGCAAACCTGCTCCAGAAGGTAAATATTTGGGAACCTCAACAACCGAAGCATGAAATCTGTGGCAGACTGAAAGGGCATCGTTCAAAAAAAAATCTCCCAATCTTGAAAGGGCCTTTCCAAAAGATGGATCTCCTTGCTTTTCTTCTTTGTGAAACCTTAAATTTTCCAAAAGAACAATCTCCCCTCTTTTCATCCTATTTATCTTTCTTTCTATCCCCAAACCTACACAGTCTTTTAAAAAATTAATTTTTTGTCCAATAAGTTCTTGGAGTTTTAAGGCTGTCTTTTTTAAACTATACTTTGGAGTTTTTGTAGGTTCTCCTCCTAAATGACTTATTAAAATAGTTTTTGCTTTTTTCTTTTGTAAATATTTTATTGTGGGAATAGTTTTTTGAATTCTAAAATCATCCAAAATATCTCCTTTTTCATTCAAAGGAACATTGAAATCTACTCTCACCAAAACTCTTTTCTCTTTCAAATCAAATTCTTTTAAAGTTTTTATCTTTTTCACTTTGTGAAAAGGCAATTACTTTTCTTCTTTTGCCTTTTTAAGAGCCTCTCTCAGTTTTTTCAAATCAGGCTTCTTTTTAGCTTTTTTAGGTTTAATAAAAGGAGTGGGTTCTTTCTTTATAGCCTCTCCTAAAGAAATTACTTGCTCTTTGACTTTTTCCCCTTTCTTTCCAACTTTTTTCAGACAAGATTTACAAAAAACTGGCCTTCCAGGCTCAGGCTTAAAAGGAACCTTAATTGCTTTTTTGCATACAGAACAAACAGCATCATATAAAACAGAAGTTTCCTGCGGAGAAACAGCCTCCAAAAAACCTGCCCATTTTTCAATTTTTCCCTCAATAACTGCTTTTTCTTTCCCAAACCTTTCTTGAGAAACCCTTATTATCTTTTCTTGGTAGGATTCCTCCGGCTTTTTAAAGGGAGCTAAGGTGATAGCGGAAAATGGTCTGCCTGCTATCCCGTCTATCATCAACTTTAAATAGACATCATATTTTCCCAGATTGACCAGGTCCTGAGCTGAAAATTCGGGAACAAATTCTTTCTCTAAATATTCAGCATCCTCTGCCCCTACTCTAAAAGAAAGCAAGGTTCCTATATTACCAAAGACGGCCTCTCTGACTTTTTCATCAAGCTGAGCAATGTACTGATGAGCTAAAATTAAAGCTAATTTATACTTTCTTGCCTCAGATAAAATATTAACAAAGGATTCTGTGGCAAAGTTTTGAAACTCATCTACATAAAGAAAGAAATCTTTCCTTTTAGATTCCGGCATATCAACCCTTGACATTGCAGCTAATTGCAGTTTTGCCAATAAGAGTCCGCCCAATAAAGTCATATTGTCTTCCCCGATTCTTCCCTTGGATAAATTGCAAATTAAAATCCCTCCCTTATCCATTATCTCCCTCACATTTATTGTTGATTTTACCTGGCCTACTATATTTCGAATAAGGGGGGCGGAAATGAACTGACCTACCTTGTTTTGAATAGCAGCTGTAGCCTCAACCTCGTATCTCTGGGTATAGCGGCCAAACTCGTTGACCCAAAATGACTTTACCATAGGATCTGTAATTCTCTCCACAACCCTTTTTCTGTATTCAGAATCAGCCAACATCCGGTTTATTCCAAGCAAGGTTGTGTTCTGGTATTCCAAAAGGGCCAAAATGGTGTTGTTCAAAATATATTCCATACGGGCTGACCAGACATCTGGCCAAATCTTTTTGAAAACTCCCATAAGACCTGAAGCTATCAAATGACGCGACTCTTTTGCCACCCCCTCCATGGGATTAAAGCCAATTGGATATTCCAGGTCAGCAGGATTAAAATAGACAACATCATTTATCCTCTCAGAAGGAACAAAATCTAATAATCTTTCTGCAGCTTCTCCGTGGGGATCAATAAACCCCACTCCTCTCCCCTCTCTTATATCCTGGATAGCCATGTTTTCTAAAAGAACGGTTTTTCCCATTCCGGTCTTTCCAACAATATAAACATGACGCCTTCTGTCGTCTAATTTAATGCCAAATTTTTTCCTTAAATCCCTGAAAGTGGTCTCAGCAAAAAAATTAATGTGATTCATATAATTAATTAAGTTGATTACTCAATGGGTAATTCTGGTGGGGGTTCTCCTTTTTTTGCTTCTATTCTTTCCATGGTGGGGGCTGGAGCCACAAGCCTGCTTGGAAAGTGAAACAAAGAAGCCATCTCTTCAATATTTAAAATAGAGGTTCCACCCTTGATGTTCCAGTAATCACTTGTGACAGGAGCTTCTGGCAGGAAAATTGGAGGAAGTCTTAATCTATAAAGCCAGAAAATCTTTCTCTTTCTAGCATAAACCCTGGGTCCCTTGAGAACCTGAACTTTTGTTTTCGTCCTTTCTATACTTTTAAATCTATTAAGGTTTAGGGTTAAAAAGGAATTAAAAAAACCCATTGGCATTGAAGCATTGGGAACAAAATAGGCATCTCCTTTGCCCAAATAAAGCACCTTGATTGCTGTCTGAAAGTAGGATTTTGAAATCTTTTTCTCTATTGCTTCTACAATCTCTCTTTCACCCGGCGTCAACCTCATTTCAGGAGGAATGAGTTCTCTCTTTTCTTCAACTTCCTTTGGAGGACCCTTAACCAAAATTTCTCCTGCCTCGAGAACGATAGGTTTTAATTTTGGTTTTTCTGGTCTTTTCACTAATTTATCAACAAGCTTTCTTCCCATTTCTCCTAAATCTATCTCATCAGCAGTAATGGGTCTTATCAAAAATTGAATCCACATTTGTTCTCCTTTTTTCAATTTTCCCATTCCCTCGAGTAAATTGGCCACAGGATCTACAACTTTTTCCTCTTTTTCTCTTGGAGGCACAAATTCTTTATAGGTTTTTATAGGATAGGAATCATCCTTTTTCAATACCATGTCTCTACCCCACAAATCCCAATCTCCATTTGGAATGTCCTGGGGAACCTTTTTTGTGTAATCTTCAGCTTCAAAGATCTCAGCATCAGGATACTGAGAATAAATGCTTGATTCAACAAGGTTCTGATATTTTTTAGGGCTTCTAATAAAAAAATGGGGAACACCATCAATACTTACTATCTCCAAGGAAAGCCAGAGATTAATTTCCCCATCGATCCAGGTTTCTCTTGTGTTTGGCCCTCCATAAATTGCATGGAGACCTGAAAGTACCTGTTCCATGGCCTGAGGAGTTTTCACCTGCTCAGCCGGTACCTTTATTTCAAGTAGAACCTGCTCTGTGCCTTTATAAAAAAGGGTTCTTTTCCACCAAAGCCAAAAATACAAAAATAGCCTTATCAAAAGAAAAGGCAAGAGAACCCACCACCAGTTTTCCAAGATTTCAAAAAGAGAGGAAATTACTAAGAAAAATTCCTTTGTCATTAAACTATTCTATACTTTCCGTCTTTTCCTTTGGAAAAATACTTTTTCAGATTCATTAAAACAGTGTTCCTTTCAACGAACCTTTTCTTTAAAACTTCTTCAATAATTTTATCTTCTTCTATGGCTCCTTTTTCTTTTAAAATTCGAAAAATAACATCTTTTACCACTCCGGGCTCATAGCCCCATTCTCCTAAAGCATAGAGACCTCTTCCCACAAGAATAAACCTGTTGTCCTTTATTAACTCATTGTGAACAGTCTGGGGAAGAGCTTCTCTTTTCTTTTCAAAATCCAAATTATTGATTTGGGTAGCTACTTCTCTAAAATGTAAGGGTTCGCCTTTCTGTTTTAGAGCGATGTAGGCCTTATCCCTTATCCCTCTTGGATTAATCTCCCCCCACTCTCTTAAACCAAAGGCTCCCTGGGGGCCCTGTTCTATCCTCTTTGAGACCTCAATGTAAGAAAGTAAAGGTTCTTTTGAAAGAGGGGTTTTGAGAGAATCTTTAATTTCCCTTTCATAAATTTCAAAAATATTCTCAAAAATCAGAGGAGAGCCTATCTTTTTAAATTCTTGCTCAATCCCCTCTATAACCTTAGTTGCTAAACCTAAAGATTCTTCATTTATTGTCCAAAGAGAATGGAGGTCAATATTTTCAGAAAATCTCTCAAAGTCCTCTCCCAAACTTAATAAAAAGTAAACATTGTTTTGAAAAATTCTTTCTCCTAAGTCATTTAAACACCTTTTTTCCTCTTTCAGGTCTCCTCTTTTTTTAAGATAATCAGCAAAATACTCCAGCGCTTCCCTGTAATTTTTCAAGTGC
>JAUWXI010000034.1 GCA_030616435.1 Candidatus Parcubacteria bacterium
GTCAAGATTATAATACAATAGCTGAGCATTTTTCAAAAACAAGAAATTTTGTCTGGGAAGAGTTAAAGTCTTTGAGTCAATATAGTTTTGCCGGAGAAAGAGTCTTAGATTTGGGATGTGGAAATGGAAGATTATTAGAAATTTTCAAAGATATAAGCGTAGATTATATCGGAGTAGACAGCTCTGAAAAATTAATTGAGATAGCGAAAAGGAAATATCCTAAAGCTAAATTCCAAAAAGCTGATGCTCTAAATTTGCCCTTTTCTGCAAATTACTTTGATAAAATTTACAGCATAGCTGTGCTTCATCATATTCCTTCTCTAAAATTTAAATTGAGATTTTTAAGGGAGGTAAAAAGAGTTTTAAAACCCGAAGGACTTTTAATTTTAACTGTCTGGAATTTATGGCAACAAAAATTTTTGAAATATCATTTAAAATTTTTCTTTTTGAAATTAATTAAGAAATCAAAACTGGATTTTAAAGACATCTTTTATCCTTGGAAGAGTCCTGAAAGCAAAATTATGATTCGAAGATATATCCATTGTTTTAAGAGAGGAGAGTTGAAAAGATTGGTTCAGAGATCTGGGTTTAGAATAAAAGAAATTGGATTTTTGGAACAAGAAAAAAGAAATATTTATTTAATAGCTGAAAAATAAACCCCGGTTTATTCTTCAGCCGGGGTTTTGAGGCATTTGATTGAGCAATTTCCAAGATATATTTTTTTCTTGAATCTCTCTTCTAAGCGCATTGCCACTACTTTCAGGGCTTGAGCCTCACTGGAAGAGTGGGTATACTCTTTAACCTTAATATGATCGGGTGGCCCTATCCATCCTTCTATGCAATAGAGCGCTTTCTTTTTCTTCACCTCAACCTCCTTTCTATTTTAACGAGCTATTTTTACATATTTTATTATACATTAAAAAGATAATTTCTGCAAGTTTCTATAGCTTGGTAACGGATAAAATACCTCCCTCTAGAGGAAGAAATGACTGTTGGAATTGCTCTAGAGGTAGATACTTTGAGACAAGGAGAAAGAAACATTTATTTAGTAGCTGAAAAGCCCTCGTAGTTCAACGGAAAGAACGCAAGCCTCCGGAGCTTGAAATATAGGTTCGAATCCTATTGAGGGCACTCTCTCTTTAACACTAGATGTTAAACTCTTTAATCAAAAAAAACTTGACAAGAATTTTTAAAAAATTAAAATGAAATTGAGGGGGTGAGGGCTAAATTGCCCAAAGGACAGAGTTCTTTAGCACAGGAGGTTGAGAGGGTACCTCTGGCTGATGTCCAAAGCCGGTTGCAAACTGAACTGAGTGTGCAAGAGTTCTCCCCCTCACAAAAGCTGCCACCTTTGAGGTGGTAGTTTTTGTTTTTGAACAAAAATGTTATACTATTTGTAGGGGTTTGAAAACCCCAACGGTCGAAAAGTTAATTAATATAATTAAAAAAGAAAATGCCTGAAGAAATTGAAGAGGGGAAATTGATAGGCAAGGTTACCCATCATTTTGGGCATATCGGAGTAGCTGTGATTGAACTTACAGATAGTCTGCAGGTTGGAGATACAATAAGAATAGCAGGAGGAATTGATACTGACTTCACTCAAAAAGTGGAATCAATGGAGATCGAGCATGAAAAGACAAAGAAGGCTAAGAAGGGGGATGTGGTTGGCTTGAAGGTGAAAGAAAAGGTTCGGGAAGGATATAAAGTTTATAAACTCTAAAAGAATCTCACCTTCGGCGAGAATTTTGAAATACTTCGCCTTATTAGAATTTAGGATTTAACTATTTTATGGATTTTTTGGATTTTCAAATCCTCTTTCGCCCTTTTTTAGCTGCCATTTTAGGAGCAATAATTGGTTTAGAAAGGGAGGTTAAGGGAAAAGAGGCTGGTCTTCGAACTTATAGTTTAGTTTGTCTGGGAGCTTGTGTTTTTACTATACTCAGTTTTTATTCTTTAAGATCTTTGGCAGGGGAGACAGGAGTTGAGTTGGATCCCTCGAGGATAATTCAGGCAGTAGCAGTTGGTATAGGTTTTATTGGAGCGGGAGCAATTCTGCATCAGAAGACATTTGTTAAAGGCTTGACAACAGCTGCTGGTCTCTGGGTAGTGGCAGCTATTGGGGTGGCAGTGGGAATGGAGCTTTATCTTTTAGCTTCCTTTTCTACTCTTTTAAGTCTGTTAATTTTAGCAGGCCTTGGGGCTTTGGAAGAGAAATTTTTTCCTGAAGAAAAACCATGAAAGTCCATCCTTTTTCTAAAAGAGAAAAGAGAAAAATTAAAGGAAAAGTTCATCCCAAACTTCCAAAGGCAAGAAAAAAGGGAGAGGAGTTCGGACCTGGAGAAATCGATTATTTAATCTGTCCTGAATGTCATTGTGTTTACTTTAATAAAAGTTGGCATCATTCCTTAGAGCAAGATATTAAAAGGTTCAAAGAAGAAAAGCAAGTTAAATTTCAATTGTGTCCTGCCTGCCAATTAATAAAGGATGAGAGATTTGAAGGAGAAGTAATTGTGGAAAATGTACCAGAAAGATTTAAAGAAGAGATTAAAATCTTGATTAGAAATTTTGGGAAAAGAGCTTTTGAGCAAGATCCCATGGATAGGATAATTTCTATTAAAGAAAAGACCGTTAAGAGACCAACCGCTCGGAGAAAGAGAGGAGCTGCTTCAAGAAAAGAATTCGAGGGTTTAAAAGATATTCAGATTTTAACCACAGAAAATCAACTAGCTGTGAGATTAGCAAAAAAGATTGATGAAATCTTTGGCGGAAAGCCAAAAACTTCCATTAGCCATTCTGAAAAAGAAGACATAATTAGAATAAGAATTTCTTTTTAATATGGAAAAATCCTTTGACCCCAAAGTTTATGAGCAGATTGGTATTGCCGATCTTATTCTTTTTTCAATTCACTCTTTGATTTCAAAAAAAGAAGATTGCACCTTTGAGAGATTGGTCAAGGAATGTTTTACCTTTTTTCCAAGAGTCTTTAATTTTTCCGAATATCCTGAGTGGCCAGATTCTCGAAAACTGGATCGATCTTTGAGAAGTTTAAGACAAGAAAGATTAATTGACGGAGATCCTAAAACATTTTTTTCTTTAACAAAAAGGGGAGAAAAAGAAGCTTTAGAAATAGAAAAGAGATTAAAGCAAAAAAGATTAGAATTTACCTTGTAAAGAAAGACCCCCTTTCTACAAGTTTTAAAAATGAGAAAAATTTTAGACACTTTAACTGTCATTTTCTTTTTACTTTTGGCTCTTTGGCTTTTGTGGGAATCATCAGCACTAGGAGAAATTTTGGAGTTCATTTTCAAGAGATCATAAAGCTAAATAATTAATGAGACTTAAAGATCCAAAAGATACCCAAAGGATTCTTTGGACAAAGCATGCAAAAGAAAAAATGAGATTTTATCAGTTGAGCGAGAGAAAATTAAGGAAATTAATAAGAAATCCTGATAGAAAAGAAGAAGGGATTGTTCCAGGAACCGTAGCTTTGATGCAAAAAGCAGGTTCTAAAAAGAATCCTTATGAAATTTGGTTAATGTATCAGAAAGTTGATAAAAAAATAAAGATAATTACTGCCTGGTGTTATCCTGGTATTAGTCCAAAAGGCATTCCTTTACCAGAAGATGAGGATTTAAAAGAAATCCTGGGTTAATCTTATACTTATGGAATTTGTCGCTGACCTACATTTGCACTCAAAATATTCCAGAGCAACTTCTCCAAGGATGGATTTGGAAAATCTGGCTAAGTGGGCCAAGATAAAGGGAATTAAGGTTTTAGGAACAGGAGATTTTACTCATCCTCTCTGGTTCCAAAATCTGAAAGAAAAATTAGAGCCTCTAGAAGAAGGCCTTTTTAAATTAAAAGGATCTCAGAACCAAACTCGTTTTCTTTTAACGTCAGAAATCAGTTGTATTTATTCTAAAAAGGGAAAAGTTCGAAAAATTCACATTTTAATTTTCGCTCCTAATTTTGAGGCGGTCGAGAAGATCAATACCCATTTGGGCTGGATCGGAAATTTAAAGGCTGATGGAAGACCAATTTTAGGATTGGATGCAAAGGAATTGGTAAAAATTGTTTTAGAGAATTGCCGGGATTGTTTAATTATTCCGGCTCATTGCATGACTCCTTGGTTTGGTGTTTTCGGCTCAAAATCGGGGTTTGATTCGATTGAAGAATGTTTTGAAGATTATTCAAAATATATTTTTGCTCTGGAAACGGGCATGTCGGCTGACCCGGCAATGATCTGGCGAATTCCAGATGGACAGAGATTAACTTTAATCTCCTGTAGTGATGCCCATTCAGCAAAAAATATTGGAAGAGAAGTTAATGTTTTTAATACAGAATTAAATTATTTTTCAATTATTGAGGCCATAAAATCAAAAGATCCTGAAAAATTTTTGTATACAATTGAGTTTTATCCTCAAGAAGGAAAATATCATTACGATGGCCACAGGAATTGTGGAATCTCTCTTTCTCCAAGAGAGACA
>JAUWXI010000008.1 GCA_030616435.1 Candidatus Parcubacteria bacterium
ATTAGGTCTTCAGGAGTTGCTGAGGATTCGCCAAAGGATTCTTTTGCCGGACAATTTGAGACATATTTGAATGTAAAAAGGGAAAAAGATTTATTGAGGTCAATAAAAAAATGTCTGGCTTCAACCTTTAATGATCGAGTAATAGCCTACCGGGAAGAAAAGAGAATTTCTCATTTAAAATTTGCCCTCTCAGTCGGAATTCAGAAAATGGCCAGGTCAGATCTTGCTTCTTCAGGAGTAATTTTTACTTTGGATACTGAAACTGGCTTTAGAGATGTGGTTTTAATTAACTCAATCTGGGGAGTAGGGGAAATGATTGTAAAAGGGAAAATTATCCCTGACGAATTTTATGTTTTTAAACCCACTTTAAAGAAGGGTTATAAATCAATAATTTTAAAAAACTTGGGGAAGAAAACAAAAAAATATGTTTATGGAAAAGGAGGAGGATTAAAAGAGGCCAATGTCCCAAAATATCTGCAATGGAAATTTTCTTTAACTGACGAAGAGGTTTTAACTCTCTCTCGTTGGGCTTGTCAGATTGAGGAGCATTATGGAATTCCCCAAGATATTGAATGGGCAAAAGATGGTAAGACAGGCCAATTGTTTATTGTTCAATCGAGACCTGAAACTGTTCATGCTCTGGAAGTTAAAAAGTTTTATGAAGAATATGAAATAAGAGCTAAGAAAAAGCCAATTTTAACAGGTATTGCCATCGGTTCAAAAATTGGCCAGGGAAAGGTGAGAGTTCTCCCTGATGTTTCAAAATTCCCCCAGTTTAAAAAGGGAGAAATCTTAGTTACCGAAATGACCGACCCGGATTGGCTGCCTGTAATGAGGATTGCTTCAGCTATCGTTACCGATAAGGGAGGGAAGACAGCTCACGCGGCCATCGTGAGTAGAGAATTGGGGATCCCCTGCATAGTCGGAGCTCAAAGGGCGACAGAAGTTTTAAAAACTACCCAAACTGTGACTGTTGATTGTACTCAGGGATTAAATGGAAGGATATTTTTAGGGAAAATTCCCTTTAAAATTAAAAGATATAACTTAAAGAAAATTCCAAAATTAAAAACAAAGATAATGGTGAATATTGGAGCTCCAGAAATTGCTTTTAAAACTTCATTTTTACCGGTAGATGGAGTAGGGTTAGCTCGGGAAGAATTCATTATTGCTGAAAAGATAAGAATTCATCCCTTAGCCCTTTATCATTTTGAAAAATTAAAGGACAAAAAATTAAAAAAAAGGATAGAAAGAATGACAATAGAGCATAAAGACAAAAAAGAATATTTTATCAAAGAATTAGCAGAAGGAATAGCCCAGATAGCCGCAGCTTTCTATCCAAAGGAAGTAATTGTCAGATTTTCAGATTTCAAGACTAATGAATACAGGAATTTAATTGGTGGAGAACTTTTTGAAGAAACTGAAACTAATCCAATGTTGGGCTTTCGAGGAGCTTGCAGGTATTTAGATGAGAAATTCCAACCTGCTTTCAAAATGGAATGTAAGGCAATAAAAAGGGTTAGAGATTCTTTTGGATTGAAAAATGTAAACGTGATGATTCCTTTTTGTCGGACAGTAGAAGAGGGAAGAAGGGTTTTAGGGCTAATGAACAAGTTCGGGCTTAAAAAGGGAAAAGATTTGAAGGTCTATGTGATGTGTGAAATCCCCTCAAATGTCATTTTAGCTGAAGAATTTTTAGAAATATTTGATGGAATGTCCGTGGGCACCAACGATTTAACCCAATTAGCTTTAGGTATAGATAGAGATAATGCCAAGATAGCCTACATTGGAGATGAAAGGAACGAAGCTGTTAAGAAAATGGTAGCCAAGGTGATTAAAGTCTGCCAGGAGAAGGGTAAGTATTCGGGCATTTGCGGAGAGGCAGCTTCGATGTCCGACTTTGCAAGGTTCCTAGTGGGGTGCGGAATAGAATCTTTATCTGTGAATCCAGAATCTGTAATTAAAACAATTTTAGTAGTGGCCAAAGAAGAAAAGAAGACAAAAAGAATAAAATAATTTATATGAAACTTAATACTTACGAATTTTTGATAGATAATGAAATAGTCCATGTTAAAATAGATGAAAAATTTCGAGAGAAGATGAAAGAGAAGGTAATTCAAAAATTCGGTTCTTTAAGACAGTATAATTTTAAGAAACTACAAATTTGTTATGGTACTTTAACAGCACAATTCAAAAGAAATAGATATTTTAAATTTATAAGGTTGTTAGAGATAGCTAATGATATAAAAATACCCAAAGAAGAGACTTTTTCTCATATAAAATCGTTTTTTGCTAGTGGGTCTAATACGTGTAGAGAAGTAATCCTACCAAAAGAACTTATAATTGATGAAGGGTTCGTTGAGGGTTATGCATTGTATTTAGCTGAAGGAGATTCTGGTTTTAATGGGAATACTATACCCAGGAAACTTAGACTTACAAATTCTGATTTAGAGATAATTAGATTTTTTATTCAATGGCTGAGAAATTATTTTCCAAAAAATAGATTTTATTTGAATATAATTTTACCTCCTGGAATAGGAATGCAGGAAAGTTTCATTAGGCAAACTTGCGAGAAATTAAGTTTAAGCATTGACCAAATAAGAATAAGAAACGGTTATTATAATAAAAAACCGAAATATAGAGTCTGTTGTGATCGGGCTATTCTTATCGATTTAATTCTTTCCTTGGAGAAAACAATTAAAAAGATATGCGCAATGGATAAAGAATTAGCAGCTGCCTATACTAGAGGGATGATGATGGGCGAAGGAACAGCTTATTTTAATAGGAGTAGGTATGTTAGAATTGAAATGAGAAATGAGAAAGAGATAAAATATCTGGCAAACTTATTTGAGTTATTAGGTTATAAATATAAAGTAGCCCTCAGAAGTAATAGAGAAAACATGTGGAGTATCTATCTGGGAGCCAAGCAATTAAAAAGATTTTACAATGAAGTTGGTTTTGGATTCCACCGGGAGAGACAGGAAATCCTAGAAAGAGCAGTTAATAAAAAACTTAGAATAAATCAATATGTTTGATATCATCACCTTTGGCTCAGCAACATTGGATGTTTTTTTGAAATCTAAGGATTTTTTAGTTAGAAAGGAGAAAAAATTTGTTACAGGTAAAGGGATTTGTTTTCCATTTGCTTCAAAAGTTGATATTAAAGATGTCTTTTTTAGCACAGGTGGGGGAGGAACCAATGCAGCTGCGACATTTTCAAATCAGGGATTTAAAGTAGCTTATTGTGGAAAGATTGGGAAAGATATTTTTGGAGAAAAAATCTTAAAAGATTTGAAAAAATTTAAAATAGATACAAGATTTGTTCTTGAGACAGGGGAAAAACCCACAAATTGTTCGATTATTTTCTCTTTTGGGAAAGATAGAACAGTTTTTGTTTACAGAGGAGCTTCTGAAATTTTGAAGAAAAAGGAAATTCCTTGGAAGGAATTTAAAGCTAATTGGTTTTATTTAGCACCTCTTTCAGGAAAATTGGCTAATCTTTTTGCTCCCTTGGTCAATTTTGCCAAGGAAAACAAAATAAAAATAGCCTGCAATCCGGGAAACAGCCAGATAAATTTGGGTAAGAATTTTCTAAAGCCTATTCTTTCAAAAATTGACATTTTGATCTTAAATCAAGAAGAAGCTTCCTTGTTGACTCAGATTCCTTATCAAAGAGAAAGGGAGGTTTTTAAAAAATTAGACGAGATGATTCCAGGGATTGCTGTGATGACAAAAGGAAGAGGGGGAGTTGTCGTTTCTGACGGAGAATATATTTTTGAGGCCGGAATTCTTCCTTCAAAGACTATTGAAAAGACCGGCGCAGGAGATGCCTTTAGTTCAGGATTTGTTGTAGGTTTTATTAAAAAAGGTGATATTCCCTATGCTATTCAGTTAGGAACAGCTAATGCTACTTCTTGTGTTCAAGAGGTTGGAGCTAAAGCAGGTCTTTTGAAAAAAGGCCAGCCTTGGCCAAAAGTAAAGGTAGTAAAAACTAAATTGAAATAAGAACCTGCCTTTCTCAACTTGGCAGGACCTTAAAATACTTTCCATTATGGAATTAGATCAAATTTTAAAAAAAGCTAAAAGAGAAAAGTGGGCGATAGGGCAGTTTAGTTTTTCAACTATTGAGCAATTAAAAGGAATAATTGGAGCTGCCAAAAAGCTTTCTGCACCTGTAATTTTAGGAACTTCAGAAAAAGAAAGTAAATTTTTGGGCCTGGAAGAGACAATAGCCCAGGTTCGAATTTTGGAGAACAAAATGGGCTTGAAGCTCTTTTTGCATCTTGATCATGGCAAAGATTTAAACTATATTAAAAGAGCAGTTGATTTAGGATTTGATTCTGTTCATTTTGATGGTTCTGAACTTCCTTTCAAAGAGAATTTAAAATTGACAAAGGAGATAGTAAATTATGGCCACAAAAAGGATGTTTTAGTTGAAGGGGAATTAGGATATTTGAGGGGAGAAAGTAGGCTTTTTCAAAGAAAGAAAATCACAATTAAAAAAGAGGATTTGACAAAGCCTGAACAGGCTCAAGAATTTGTGGAAAAGACAAAGATAGACCTTTTAGCTCCAGCTATTGGAAATGTTCACGGAATATATCCTGAGATGCCAGAACTTGATTTTGAGAGGTTAAAGGAAATAAATCAAAAAACCGATGCTTTCTTGGTTCTACACGGAGGCTCTGGTCTTTCAAGAGATGAAATAAAAAAGGCTATAAAATCTGGGATTCAAAAAATTAATATCAATACAGAATTAAGATTGGTTTGGAGAGAAAGTCTTCAAAAAATTTTAAAAACATCTAAAGAAATTAAACCCTATATTATTTTACCTCAGGTTAGTCAGGCAATTGAAAAAAAGGCCGAAGAATATATTAAATTATTTGGGAGTTAAGATAATTAATGAAAATGGATAAAAAACTTCTAATCGGAATTTTCATTATCTTAATAATCGGGATCTTTGGATTTCTCTGGAAAGGACAAAAAATAGTTATTAAAGCAGATAACATTAAGTATGATAATGGAGGGATTTTAAAGGTGAATATTGAAAATTATTTTTTAAGAAAAGTTTGTTTCTCTTCTTGCTATCCCTATCTTCTTGAAAAGAAAAATGGGGCGTGGAAATCCTATCTTTATCAAAATTGTAATAAGCCTGACTTGATTGAAAAATGCATTGAGCCGGGTAAAACTAGAGCCTTTGAAATTCCCCTACCTGTGGTAAGAAAGGGTTTACATAGGATTGCAGTACCTCTTTGTGAAAACTGTAAAATAGGTGAAAGTTTCAAAGAAACTAAGAGGTTTTATTCAGCTGAATTTGAGATAAAGTAAAATGAAGATTGTTCACGAAAGAGGAAAATGTATAGGATGTAGTTCTTGCGTTGTCATATGTCCTAAATATTGGGAAATGTCAGAAGATGGTAAAGCTCATCTTCTGAATTCCGAATTCAATTCAGAAAAAGGAGTAGAGATATTGGAGATAAAAGAAATTGAATGTAATCAGGAGGCAGCGGATGTTTGTCCCGTTCAATGTATTAATATAGAAAAATCCTAAAAGAGCATGATTTCGCTTTCTGTAAAAATTAGAAAAATCTTGGGTAAGAAAACAAAAACCCTAAGAAAAGAGGGTTTTTTACCAGCTATTTTGTATGGGCCTCGGATAAAACCCTTACCTTTGAGGGTTGATTTGAAAGATTTTAAAAAAGCTTATAAAACAGCTGGGGAAAGTTCTTTAATTTCATTAAAAATCGGCAAGAAAGAAAGCAAAGTTTTAATTCACGATGTCCAGCATCATCCTTTAACTGATGAATTCCTCCATGTCGATTTTTACCAACCCTTATTAAAGGAAAAAGTCACGGCTACAATCCTCTTAGTTTTTGTAGAAGAAGCACCAGCTGTGGAGGAATTAGGAGGGACTTTAATCAAAAATATCTCTGAAGTAGAGGTTAAGGGTTTACCCCAGGAACTTCCAAAAGAGATACAAGTAAATATTGGGAGTTTGAAGACTTTCGATGATGACATTCTTATCAAAGATCTTAAAACAGAAAAGGATATTGAGATTTTAAAAGAACCCGATGAGGTTGTAGTTTCGGTTGTTCCACCCAGAGAAGAAGAAAAGATTGAAGAGGAATTAGCTAAACCAGTTGAGGAAAAAGTAAAAGAGCCGGAAAAGGAGGAGGAGGAAGAAGAAGGGGAGAAAGAAACTGAGAAATCCAAATGACATTATGACCATCCATATCCCAAAAATAATTTTAGTATCTATTTTGGTTTTGGCTTTTTTGCTGCCGAATTTTGGGAGTTTTGCTCAGACAGCTTCCCAGGAAGAGAAAGCAGTCTTGGAAAAAGAACTAAAGGAATTGGAAGAGAAGATTGGTCAATATGAAAGGGATATTACAAAAACCCAAAAAGAAAAGCAGACTCTCCAGAATCAAATTTATATTTTAAAAAACAATATTAAAAAATTGGATCTCCAAATTTATCAAAGTGATTTAATGGTAAGAGACCTTGGTTTTCAAATCAAAGATACCGGGGACTCGATTGAAAAAACTTCTTTAGAAATTGAAAATTTAAAGCAAAAACTGGCTAATATTTTAAGGCTTATCTATGAAGAAGATCAAAAATCCCTCATTGAAATTTTACTTTCTGAACCTAAACTTTCTGATTTTTTTGATAATTTAATGGCTTTAGAGACTTTAAATTCTAAAAACCAGGAGCTTCTTGAAAATATCAAAGGTTTAAAATTAAACCTCGAGGAGCAAAAACAATTCCTGGGTGAAGAAAAAGAAGACACAGAAAGAATGGCTAAAATTCAGCTTCTTCAAAAACAAGAAAGCGAAACAGTAAAAAGAGATCAGGAATACTTTTTAAAATTAACCGAAGCTCAGTATCAACAATATCTTAAAGAAAAACAAGAAACAGAAAGAAAAGCAGCTGAGATTAGAGCTAGGATTTTTGAATTGATTGGTGTACCCAAAGCTCCCACTTTTGGAGAGGCCTTGGATATTGCTAAATACGTAGAAAGGATAACCGGAGTTAGACCAGCTTTCTTACTGGCTATTTTACAGCAAGAATCAGCTATTGGAAAAAATGTTGGTCAATGTTATCTGGTTGATTCGGCTAGCGGAGAAGGGGTTCGAGTTAACACTGGGCAAACAATGTTTCGAACAATGCACCCTACCCGTGATGTGCCGCCTTTTTTGAGAATTACTATAGAATTAGGTAGAAATCCTTATAAAACTTTGATTTCCTGTCCGATGAGTTTTGGCTGGGGCGGGGCGATGGGTCCGGCTCAATTTATTCCCTCTACTTGGATGTTATATAAAAATAGATTACAGAGTATTCTTGGGAGACCGGCAGATCCTTGGAATATCCAAGATGCTTTTGTAGCATCAGGTTTGTATTTATCAGATTATGGGGCTAAAACAAAGACACGAGATGGTGAATGGAGAGCAGCAATGATTTACTTTTCTGGCTCAACAACAAACTCAGCTTTCTATTGGTACGCAAACAATGTTTTGAAAATAGCCGATGGTTTTGAAAGAGACATTGCGGCAATTGAAAAGAGCCGATGATTTTTTTAGAATCGAGTTTTAAGAAAGTTCAGCTTTTTTTAAAGCTTTAATAATTAATTCTAATTTACCATTTAAAATTCTCTCAATATTGTACCAGCTTTTTTTGATCCTGTGATCTGTTATCCTGTTTTGAGGGAAGTTGTAGGTTCTGATTTTTTCAGGCCTTTCTGCTTTACTAACCTGGACTTTTCTTTTTTCCTGGATTTGTTTTCCTATAGCTTTTTCTTTTTTTTCTAATAATTTTGCCTCTAAAATTTCCAAAGCTATTTTTTTGTTTTCTCCTTGAATCCTTGCTATTTGAGAGCTGGCTGTGATTTCTGAGGGTAAATGGGTAATTCTGACAGCTGACTCCCTTCTATTTACATATTGGCCCCCAGGACCTGAAGCCCTAAAAGTTTCAATTCTTAAGTCTTGGGGCCTAATTTTTATCTTTGCTCCTTCAGGCTTGGGTAAGATTGCTACTGTTGCTGTTGAGGTGTGAATTCTTCCCCTTTTTTCTGTTTCAGGAATTCTTTGAATCCTATGAACCCCTCCCTCATATTTCATTTGAGAGAAAATATCTTTTCCTGATAACTCAAAAACTATTTTCTTGAAACCCTCAAGATCCGAAGGGTGAGAATCTAAAATCCTCGATTTCCAATTCTTTGAATCAGCATATTTTTTGTACATTCTAAAAAGATTCTCAGCAAACAGAGCTGCTTCCTTCCCTCCTGTTCCAGCCCTGATTTCAACAATTACAGATTCTTTTTTATCTTTCATTTTTCTTTAATCTTTTTCTTTCCAGTCTCTTTTTAAACTTTTGGACCTGGCCCAATGTATCAACAATCTTCTTCTTTCCAGTGTAAAAAGGATGACATTTTGAACAAATTTCAACCTTGGTAAACTCTTTAGTTGAGCCTACAGTAAATTTGTTTCCGCAGGCACACTCCACTTGGGCTTCTGGGTAGTATTTTGGATGAATATCTTTTTTCATAATTTAATCTTAGCGGGGTTTTTTTGAGAAATCAAGTAATTGAACAGCAACTAAATTTGTGATAAATTAGTTTGTATGGTAAAGAAAAAAGAGATCAATTTAGACATTAAGGAGATGCTGAAGGTAGGCCTTCACTTTGGGCACAGAGCCTCGAAAACTCATCCAAAGATGCATCCATTTATTTTTGGTATGAGAAACACTATTCATATTATTGACCTTGAAAAAACCAAAGTAGAATTTGAGAAAGCTTTAAAATTTATTGAATCTTTAATTGTCCAGGGTAAAACTTTGCTTTTTATTGGGACAAAGATTCAATGGAGAGATCAAGTCAAGAAAACAGCTGAGGATCTTGAACTTCCATATATAACTGAAAGGTGGGCTGGAGGAACCTTTACCAACTTTGAGGTCATTAAAAAAAGAGTCGATTATCTCAAAGAGCTTGAAGCAAAAAAGAAATCAGGAGAATTAGAAAAATATCCTCCAAAAGAGAAAGCAGATTTTGAGAAGAAATTACGAGAACTTGAATTGAAGTTTGGGGGAATAAAAAATATGGAAAAGCTTCCAGATGTAATTTTTGTCTGGGACATGAAAAAAGATGCTTTGGCCATCAAAGAAGCAAGGAAGGTAGGAGTTAAAGTTATTGGTGTGGCAGATACAAATGTTGACCCAACTTTGGCTGATTATCCAATTCCAGCAAATGATGATGCCATCTCCTCAATAAAATATATTCTCGAGAAAGTTACAGAGGTAATACTTAAGGCAAAATCTGAGAAAAGTTCTAAATAATAATCATAATTTCATTACAAGAAAATATGTCATCAATTGAGAAAATCAAAAAACTTCGCCAGAAAACTGGAGTTTCCATAATGGAGTGTAAGAAGGCCCTAAAGGAGGCCGGAGATGATATTGAAAAAGCAAAAGAAATTTTAAGAAAAAGAGGAATTATTTTTGCTCAAAAGAAGGCAGAAAAAACAACGGAGGAAGGAATTATTGAAAGCTACATCCACTCTAATGGAAGAATTGGAGTTTTAATAGATCTTAGATGTGAGACAGATTTTGTTGCTAGATCTGAAGAATTTAGAAAATTAGCCCATGAGCTTTGCTTACAGATTGCTGCAACCTCTCCTCAAGAAAAGAATTCTTTTTTGTCTGAACCCTGGATAAGAGATGAAAGCAAAACAGTAAAAGATTTGATTTCAGAATATATTGCTAAATTAGGAGAAAATATTGTGGTGAAAAGGTTTGTAAGATATGAGATATAAATCCTAATTCAGAATTTTTATTTGGTATGATAGAACTAATAACAATAATCATCTTACTCGGTAGTTTAATTGGAATAGGAGTGATTTTGTATAGAAAAATTCCTGATTTAAGAAAATTGGAAGACTTTAAGAAAGAACAGGTTTCAAATAAATCTATTTTGAATCCTGGGTTAGAGACAGAACGTCGGAGGTTTTTAAAGCCAGACTTTTCTCTTGACTCGACTCAATATAGATTTGAGACCCTCTTGCAAAAATTACTTTCAAGAATTAAAGTTTTGACGATGAAGATTGAAAACAGAATTTCTGGTCATTTGCAAAGATTAAGAGAAAGGGCTCAGCAAAGAAAAAAAGTGAATGAGGATGAATACTGGCAGAAATTAAAAAAGTCAATAGGTTTTAAGAGGAGAGAGAAGAAGTAGTTTTGTTGGCATAAAAGCCACCTTAGCTCAGTGGTAGAGCAACTGTTTTGTAAACAGTAGGGCCACGGTTCGAATCCGTGAGGTGGCTCTTGACAAATATTTTTAAAGGAATATAATTAAAGTAGAAATATGGCCTGAATTTGAAAAATCGAGGACTTGACTTGAAAGCTTAAAAGCCACGAGTCTTCGTGGCTTTTTGAAAAGCTCTTTGAAAATTTAATACTCAGATTCGGTTTCTTAAAGTTGTCCCGACTATTTATTATTATTGAGAGTTTGATCCTGGCTCAGGATGAACGCTGGCGGCGTGGATAAGGCATGCAAGTCGAACGCCCAATCCTGCTTGCAGGACTGGGAGTGGCAAACGGGTTAGTAACACGTGGGTAACATACCATCAACACAGGTATAACCCATCGAAAGATGGGCTAATCCCTGATGGTCCCTTCACCACAAAAGTGGTGAAGGGTAAAAGGTTGGATTTTTCCTTCCGGTTGGTGATTGACCTGCGACCTATCAGCTAGTAGGTGGGGTAATAGCCCACCTAGGCTATGACGGGTAGGTGGCATGAGAGTGTGACCACCAACAGGGGAACTGCGACACGGTCCCCACTCCTACGGGAGGCAGCAGCCGAGAATATTGCGCAATGGGCGCAAGCCTGACGCAGCGACGCCGCGTGCTTGAAGAAGCCCTTCGGGGTGTAAAGAGCTTTTCTGGGGGAAGAACCTTCGGGTGACGGTACCCCAGGAATAAGGGGAGGCTAACATACGTGCCAGCAGCAGCGGTAAGACGTAGTCCTCAAGCGTTATCCGGATTTATTGGGCGTAAAGCGTCTGTAGGCGGTTTTGTAAGTCTGCCGTTAAAGATCCAGGGCTTAACCTTGGGAATGCGGCAGATACTGCGAGACTCGAGGGCGTTAGAGGGGAGCGGAACGCTCGGTGTAGGGGTGAAATCCGTTGATATCGAGCGGAACACCAAAAGCGAAGGCAGCTCCCTGGAGCGACCCTGACGCTGAGAGACGAAAGCCAGGGGAGAGAAGAGGATTAGATACCCTCGTATTCCTGGCTGTAAACGATGGACACTAGCTATTGGCAGTGTCGACCCTGTCAGTGGCGAAGCTAACGCGTTAAGTGTCCCGCCTGGGAAGTACGCCGGCAACGGTGAAACTCAAAGGAATAGACGGGGACTCACCCAAGCGGTGTGTCATGTGGCTTAATTCGACGATAAACGAGAAACCTTACCAGGGCTTGACACTCTAATGAGAATCTTCTGAAAAGAAGATATTCCACAAGGACGTTAGAGCAGGTGCTGCATGGCTGTCGTCAGCAGGTGCCGTGAGGTGCTCCCTTAAATGGGGAAACCTGCGCAACCCTCGTCCTATGTTTTATTTGTCATAGGAGACTGCCGGAGACAATCCGGAGGAAGGTGAGGATGACGCCAAGTCCGTATGGCCCTTTGATGCCCTGGGCTGCACACGTGATACAATGGCCGGTACAGCGGGTTGCCAAGCCGTAAGGCGGAGCTAATCCCTGAAAGCCGGTCCTAGTTCGGATTGAGGTCTGCAACTCGACCTCATGAAGTTGGAATCGCTAGTAACCGCGAATCAGCATGTCGCGGTGAATACGGTCCTGAGTCTTGTACTCACCGCCCATCAACTCAAGCGAGCTGGGAATACCCGAAGTCCGTGCTTGACGCGGCCTAAGGTGGGCCCAGTAAGAAGGAGTAAGTTGTAACAAGGCATCCCTAGCGGAAGCTGGGGATGGATCGATTTAATTTTTAAGAGTCGATCGGTTGTTGAAAATTGAGAATTCTATTTTCAACTCCGGGGTGTTGATCTTCGAACCCTAAAGGAAGATTATTCTGTCGGGGCAACTCTAAGAAACTGAACTTAAAAAGCCTTTACGGGCTTTTTAATTTTCAAGCGAAGCGAAGAAAATCAAAGGTTCTGCCCTTGGCAAGAAGCTTCTTTTTTGTTAAGATTATCAAAGAAATAGTTTGGGCACGTAGTTCAGTGGTTAGAACGCTGCTCTGATAAAGCAGAGGTGGATGGTTCGATTCCATCCGTGCCCACACTTGAGGGCCCTTAGCTTAGTTGGATAGAGCACCGCATTTGCACTGCGGAGGTCACCAGTTCGAATCTGGTAGGGTCCACAAAAAGTTTTCCACAGGGGAACTTTTCTTGATTTTTGGTATAATGTTCTAATTCAAAAGGTCGAAACTTTTAATTCACGATAATTAAAATGGTTCAAGACTGGTATTTGGTAACTCTTGAGGCCTTAATGAATCTCTGGCAAGGGTTTTTGATTTCCCTGCCAAAAATCTTTGGAGCCTTAATCATCTTTTTGATAGGTTGGCTTTTTGCTGCGGGAATAGCGCGGTTGATAACTGAGATTTTAAACAGATTAAAACTGAATACAATTTTTGAAAAAACTGGTTGGGGAGAAGCCTTTGCAAAGGCAGAATTTAGAGTAAATCCTTCTGAATTTATAGGAGTAATTATAAAATGGGTTTTGGTAATTGTCTTTTTGTTAGCAGCAGTGGAGATT
>JAUWXI010000042.1 GCA_030616435.1 Candidatus Parcubacteria bacterium
TTTATCATAAGAGAACCTGTTATGATCGGGGCTGTTCAGGAAGTTCTTGTTTTAGCAATCCTTACCTGGATGAGCAGTTAGTACAAAAGTGTGAGTACGGTTGTCTTAATGGAGTCTGTACATTAGCTCTTGATAATTACCCTCCCTATATTGAATCTCTAATACTTGATGGAGCCCCAGATTATTGTAATTGCCCTGTAGGAACTGGTCGTATTAGTTTTAAATGGACATATAAAGATAAAGATGGTGACGACCAATCTCATTATTGGCTTCAGATAGCTACTGATTCAGGTTTCAATAATAAAGTTGTAGATTACACTGCTGGACAGATTAAACCATCTGGTTCTACAGGTACTTCAGGTATAACAGTAAAACTTTCTCCAAGCCCAGGAAAATTAGAGATTGGATTTAATGATTCTTATTATTGGCGAATGAAAGTTAAAGATAAAAAGGGAAATTGGTCTAGTTGGGAAAATGGAAGTCCTGCAACCCTTGATACCCCTTCAAATCCTTACCCCCGACCTACTTTTACTTGGGAACTCAAAGATCATGAAAACCATGAAGAAGAGATGCCTATGGAAAGTGATGTTTTATTCACCGATCAAACTACCTCTTATGCACCTCCTAATTCATATTCCTGGACTTTCCAAGATGGTAATCCTTCTACTTCTAATGAAGAAAATCCAACAGTTATATTTACTTCAGCCGATCCTCCAGAGAAAAAGGTAACTTTGAGCGTTATTGATTCTAAGGGTTATTTCTGTCCTCCTTCTGTCCAGAGTGTAACTGTTACTGAAGGAGGGCTTCCTCTTCCTGAATGGAAGGAAATACCACCTTTTTAATAAGAATTCAGATATGAGATATTAAAAAGCCCGTAGCTACGGGCTTTTTTAGTTTGATAAAAGCGGAGATTGTTAAAAGAAAGGTAGACTTGTTTTTCTTTTCCTCTTCTTATAGGAGGATAGCACCCGGATTCTATAGTGTTGAGATTTTTTGACAAAAGTTATCCATAGGTAGGAATTTAGCCAAATTTTAAGCAAAAATTGAAACTAATTTTTGTACAATAATTACTGACAAACAAGAACCAGACGTCGCACGTCCAACTTTTTCAATCAAAAACCACTCCCGAAGAAGCGGCGCGGCTTTGCCGCAATCTTTTACAATTTCAGTTTTTCTTTAGCGGTAAATTGTTTACCTAATTTTTAATGCGCCTACGACTAAAAATAACGGTATTTCTTTTCCGGCAAGTTCTTTCATTTTCTTTTCTGCAAGAGTTGTATATTTTGATCGACGCAACTTTATATCTCCTCTTTCTTCGGTTGCTTTTGTAACTTTCTTTTTGGTAGCAACTTCTCGAAATTCGTCAATCAAAAAGCCGGAGTTTCGCAAATATTTAAAATATGTCTCAATTGGTCGATGATATACAGTAGTTTTTACTCCACTTGCCCACAATATTTTGGATTCTCCTCCTGAAGATAAGTATTTATAAATCGCTCGCGCAAAATATTTTTTACCCTCATCTTTAATGACTGTCCATTGCTGCCTAAAGTTGTCAAAAACAGGGTGGGTTATAGAAAAAACAAAGCGACCGTTCTTCTTCAAAACACGTGAGACTTCTCTTATAGCACCCTCCATATCGGCAATATCCATTAGACACATGTTTGCCACGGCGCAATCGAAGCTTTTGCTTTTCAAACTACGCAAATTAGCAACATCACGTACAAGATATTTTATGCCAAGTGGTTTCAATTTTTCTCTTTCAATTGCAAAAGCAATAAACTTTTTGGAAAGATCAACGCCGAGAACCTTAGCGCCTTTTTTAGCAAGCTTTCTTGCAAAGTATCCATTGCCACAACCAATCTCTAAAATTATTTTGTTGTTTACATTCCTAAGTATTTTAAACATGACAGGGTCAATGTCATGTTGTTGGTGCCAAATTCCTTTCTCCCCAGCTTCTCTATCCCACCATTCTGCAGCTTCATCCCATTCAGTTTTTCTTTGTTTTATAGTCATAAAAAATTTCTTTTCCAAAATGTAGTCCAAGCCGATATTTTTAGGACCTTTGGCAGTTTTGGCCTCGTAGAACGAGGCAACAAAATCCTTGAAAAATCCTGACTGGCGGTGGGAGGAGGATTCGAACCTCCGGTACCATTAAAGTACAGCGGTTTTCAAGACCGCCCCGTTCGTCCACTCCGGCATCCCACCATAAAAAGGGGAAGTGGGCGGTGGGTGCAGGATTTGAACCTGCGCGGGACTTTCGCCCCCTCAGTTTAGCAAACTGATGCTTTAAACCAAACTCAGCCAACCCACCTATTCCATCTTACTCTATTTTCATTTTACTCTTTAAACTATCAAAGTCAATTACTCAACTTTACGGAGGTCGCACTTCCGTAAAGACATTGATTTTAGGTTAATTTTATGGTAATTTTAGGATGATGTCCCCGTAGTTCAACGGATAGAACGTTGGGTTGCGGACCCAAAGATTGGAAGTTCGAATCTTCCCGGGGACACAATGAATTTAGATACTAAAATTGAAAAAGTAAAAAACATAGGTCCCTATTATCAAAAAAGATTAAAAAAAATGGGAATAGAAAAGGTGAGGGACCTTCTTTTTCATTTTCCCAGAAGATACAATGATTTTTCAAACATCGTCCCAATTTCAGAAACCAAAATAAATGAGGAGTATTGCATTCAAGGAAAGATTCTGGAAATTAAAAATCAAAGAACTTTTAAAAAGAGAATAATTTTGACAAAGGCAATTGTTGAAGATAAAACAGGAGCAATAAAGGTTATCTGGTTTAATCAGCCCTATTTAACAAATGTTTTAAAAAAAGGAGAAAATGTTTGTTTAGCAGGAAAAATAGTTTTGAGGAAAGAGGAAATCTATTTACAAAATCCTCAATATGAAAAATTATCACCAGACTTAACTCATACTGGAAGAATCGTTCCTGTTTATCCTGAAACAGAAGGTTTATCTTCAAGATGGTTAAGATATATTTTAAAACCCTTGTTG
>JAUWXI010000061.1 GCA_030616435.1 Candidatus Parcubacteria bacterium
TGTATATCTCTTCGCTAATGCAAAAGTAAATGAAAAAAATCCCTTTGAAGATTTTAAACTGAAAATAGAACGGGAGGGAATAAGCCATGTATTTTTAAAAAAAATCCATCCTTTTGAATTAGCCGCCTTGATGAAACAAGATGAAGTTAAGCGATCCGCCAAAAAGGTCTTTTTCAAGAGTATTACCCACCTTAAAGAAACCTTTGAGAGAGAAAAAAAGCAAAAAAGGCTCCAAATAAAAACAACTCGAAGGCTTGTCCAATCCATAGTCGATCTCATAAGCCAGGATGAGTCTTTCATGATCGGCTTAACCAATATAAAAAACTATGATGAATACACCCTCAATCACTCAGCTAATGTTTGCATTTTGGCCATTTGTTTTGGAAAAAGATTAGGTCTTGAAAAAGAGGAACTGTTAGAATTGGGTGTAAGCGCTTTTTTCCACGATATCGGAAAATTAGAGATTCCTAAAAAAATTCTGGATAAAAAAGGTAAATTAAGCAAAAAAGAAAGAAAAGTAATGGAAAAGCATACCTATCAAGGTGTCGAAAAATTGATCATACTCAAAGAATTTAGTTTTCTTCCCATAAAAACCCTTTATGTAACCCTGGAACACCATCTCTGGGCAAACCTCTCTGGATACCCCAGATACTGGAAAAAGGATCATATCGATCTCTTCAGTAAGGTCGTTAAAATGTGTGATTTTTTTGACTCTGTAACTACCCAAAGACCTTATAGAAAGCATATCTTAACTAGAGATGATGCCATAAGCCTTATGTTAGAGAAAAGCGGAACAGAATTTGACCCTAGTTTGCTCAAGGTTTTCGCTAACATGATGGGAGTTTATCCTATCGGTTCCCTTGTGGTTTTTAACACTAGAGAGCTGGGAATTATAACAGAGACAAAATCGGAAGTGGCATTTATACTCAGACCAAAAGTGAAACTTATTACTGACAGGATAGGCAATAAAATTGACGGCAAAATTGTCGATTTAACAGAAATGGACCCGGAAACAATTGAATATAAAAGGACTATTGTAAAATCCTTAGATCCCCACAAATATAACATCCAAATCTCTGATTATTTTTTAGCTCAGGCCCAATAAACAAACTCCGAATTTATATTTGATTTACCACGACTCTTATGGAATATTATAAGAAATTAATTGAAATTGGAGGGCGCGGTATGGATAAAAAAAAGAAAAGAGATGCTTTAAGATATCCAGGACCTGAGCGCCGAGCTGGAGAGGAACGGCGGGCTTGGAAGGAACGTCGCAAGGGACAACGTAGGCATGAGCAAAGGCGAAAGTGATAGAAGCAGCAGAAATGGCTCTTCTCTTTTGCATCTAAAAAAACCCATAATTTTTTTATACTTTCTTCAATAGATAACCAAGATTTTCAAAAAAAAAAGGGGGAGGGGGAAGGAACAGGTTCATCATTTTGACATTAGATTTTTCCTGTGCTATAAGCTTTTTAGCGTAGAATTAGAGAAACCTATCCGTGTTCATACTCAGGTAGGAAGTACAGGAGATAAAAAAATTGAAAATTAATAATAAAAGTAAGTTCCTACGCCAAAATATGGTTTGGAAAATTCGAATAAAAGGAGGAGTTTGAGATGAAACTGAATCGACGTATGCTAGAAAAAATTCAGAAAACGGGAACAACGGCAATTTTTGATGGGATCAGCGTGACGGGGAACATAAAGGGCTCCCACAACCTGTTTCTAAACGGACAATTCGAAGGGACGATCGACCTTACTGCACTCTTGTTAGTGGGCAAGACAGGAAGGCTCAAGGGTAAAGTGAAGGCAGAGTACGTAATCATAGAAGGTGAGGTGGAGGGTAAAGTAATCGCCCATGAAAAGGTTGAGTTACGCG
>JAUWXI010000033.1 GCA_030616435.1 Candidatus Parcubacteria bacterium
TAAGAGAGCTCTGCTATAAAAATTTAAAAAATCGTTATCAAAAAGTAAATGAGGAAATCAAGAATCGTTTAAATTATGAGCTTTCAGTGATTGAGAAAACAGGTTTTGCCCCTTACTTTTTAATTATTCAAGACTTTGTCAACTGGGCCAAAAACAACGGGATTGTTGTAGGCCCTGGCAGAGGTTCAGTTGCTGGTTCTTTAGTAGCTTATGTTTTGAATATTACAGAAATCGACCCTTTAAAACATGACCTTTTATTTGAGAGATTCCTTTCTGGAAAAAGAGTTTCACCACCTGACATTGATTTAGACTTTACCGATACCAGAAGAGACGAAGTGATAGAATATGTTTCAAAAAAATATGGCCGGGACAAGGTAGCCCAGATAATCACTTTTGGAACAATGGCAGCCCGTGCTGTTGTTAGAGATGTAGGAAGGGTTTTAAGATATCCCTATGGATATTGTGATAAAATAGCGAAGACAATTCCTATGGGATATACACTCGAGAAGGTATTAGAAAGGGTTTCAGAATTCCGTCAATTATATAAAGAGGACGAAAAAGCCAAAAAACTCATTGATATGGCAAAACAATTAGAGGGAAAGGTAAGACATGCCTCAACTCATGCCTGCGGGGTGGTAATAAGTCCGGAGCCCCTAACAAATCTAGTTCCTCTCCAACATCCCACCCAAAAAGAGAAAACAATCGTCACCCAATATGAAATGCATTCCATTGAAGATTTAGGGCTTTTGAAAATGGACTTTTTGGGATTAAAGAACTTAACCATTATTGAAAATACTATAAATCTTGTTAAAGAAAGAAAGGGAAAAGAAATCAATCTCAAAAAGATTCCTCTAAACGATAAAAAGACTTTTCAACTTTTGCAAAAAGGAGAGACAACAAGTGTATTTCAACTAGAAAGCGAGGGGATGAAAAGATATCTCAAGCAATTGAAACCCACTTGTTTTGAAGACATTATCGCCATGCTAGCTCTTTATAGACCAGGACCAATAGGCCTTATCCCAGACTATATAGAAAGAAAACATAGGAAAAAGAAAAGAGAATATTTACATCCAAAATTAAAACCCATCTTAGAAAAAACTTATGGAGTTTTGATTTTTCAGGAACAATTAATGCAAATAGCTCAAGATTTGGCAGGATTCACCCTCTCTGAAGCTGATATTCTGAGGAAGGCAATTGGAAAGAAAATAAAGTCCCTTTTACTACAACAAAAGGAAAAATTTATTGAGGGAATAATAAAAAATGAAATAAATGGGGAAATAGCTCAAAAAATCTGGGAGTGGATTTTACCCTTCGCCCGTTACGGATTTAATCGTGCACATAGCGCCTCTTATGCCACTATTGCCTATCAAACAGCTTTTTTAAAAACTCATTACCCTGCTGAATTTTTGGTCGCTGTTTTAAATTCAGAAAAAGCAGATATTGAAAGAATCGGATTTCTAATAAATGAAGCTAAAAAGATGGGAATTGATACTCTACCTCCTGGGATAAAGGAGAGTGAAGAAAACTTTACCTTGAGCGGAGAAAAAGTTATTCGCTTTGGCTTGAGTGCTGTAAAGAATGTGGGCTCCAATGTGGTTTCAGCCATTATCAAACAAAGAAAAGAAGGAAGACCTTTTAAATCAGTGGCAGATTTCTTAAGCCGGGTTGAATCAAAAGACCTAAACAAGAAATCTCTTGAGAGCTTAATTAAAGCCGGAGTTTTTGATGAATTTGAAGAAAGAAATAAACTCCTCTTCAACTTAGAGAAAATACTTAATTGGTCAAGGGAAATAAAAAGAACAAAGGCCTCCAACCAAATAGGACTTTTTGGAGGAAAAGAACTTAAATTACACCTTGATCCTTGCAAACCAGCTTCAAAAAAGCAAAAATTGGAATGGGAAAAAGAACTTTTAGGACTTTATGTTACTGAAAATCCTTTGGAAGAGTTTAAAGAAATTTTCAAAAAGCAAGTCACTGCCATTTCCAATATTACTAATCTGTTTTCAAATCGAAGAGTAAAAATCGGAGGCATTATTTCAGGTATCAAAAAAGTTATCACCAGAAACGGCAATCCTATGCTCTTTATGAGAGTAAGGGACTTGAGTTCAAAAATTGAGGTCATAACTTTCCCTTCGATCTTTAAGCAAAAACCAGACTTATTTCAAGAAAACAAAATAGTAATCATCAAAGGAAGGGTCGACACCAGAGATGAAATCCCAAAAATAATCTGTGAAGATATTGAAGAGATAGTAGAAAAATAATTCTTGACAAGAATTTAAGAATTGTTAAATTAAATTCAGGATGAAAATTGAAATTAAAAGAATAAATACAACAACCACAACAACCTCTTTTTAGGTTAGTTTAGGAATTCTTTAGATTGATTCTTAAGCTAACCTCTTGAAAAAGAGGTTTTTTCTTTTAAAGGTCGTATGTTAAAATAAATAAATCAAAATAACATGAAGATAGAAACTAAAAGGCATTCATTGTCCCACATATTAGCTGCGGCTGTTCAGGAATTATTTCCTGGAACAAAATTTGGCATAGGGCCAGCTATTGAGAACGGATTCTATTATGACTTTGATTTACCAGAGTCTTTAAACCCCGGAGATTTGCCAAAAATCGAAGAGAAAATGAAAGAATTGATTAAGAAAAATATTGTCTTTAAAAAGAAGGTCGTTTCAAAAAAAGAAGCTAAAAAACTTTTTAAAGATCAGCTCTACAAATTAGAGTTGATAAATGAAGCAAGAGGAAAAATTAGCATTTATGAAAGTGGGGATTTTGTCGATCTTTGCAAAGGACCTCACGTAAGGTCAACAAAACAAATAAATCTTGAGGGATTCTGCTTAACAAAGATTGCTGGAGCTTATTGGAAAGGAAATGAAAAAAATCCTATGCTAACGAGAATCTATGGAATAGCCTTTGAAACCAAAAAAGAATTAAAAGATTTCCTTAAATTACAAGAGGAAGCTGAAAAGAGAGATCATCGACTGCTGGGGAAGAAACTTGAACTCTTTATTATTGATGAAGAGTTTGGTAGAGGGTTACCTCTCTGGTTGCCCAAAGGAGCAATTCTCAGAAAAGAGATTATGGATTTTGCTTTGGAAGCATACATCAAGCGAGGCTATCAACTTGTGGCAACTCCTCACATTGCCAACCTCAATCTCTGGAAAAGATCTGGTCACTGGGATTTTTACAGAGAAAACATGTATCCTCCAATGAAGATTGAAGATGAGGATTTTATGATTAAACCGATGAATTGCCCAGGCCATGTAAAAATTTACAATTCCAAACTAAGATCATATAAAGACCTGCCACTTAGATTCACTGAGATGGGAGCTGTTTATCGCTATGAAAAATCAGGAGTTTTGCATGGTTTAACAAGAGTGAGAGGATTTACCCAAGATGATGCTCATATCTTCTGTACCCCAGAACAACTGCACTCTGAACTCTTAGCAATGATTGATTTGACTCTATATATTTTGAAAAGTTTTGGCTTCAAAGAATTTAAAGTGAGGCTCTCTGCCAGAGATCCAAAAGGGAAATATTTGGGTTCTGATAAAATCTGGAATTTAGCAGAGAGGGCTCTAGGAAATGTTCTAAAGGAAAAAAAGCTCTCCTATCACCTATATCCCGGAGAAGCAGTTTTTTATGGGCCAAAGATTGATTTCTTGGTCAAAGATGCAATTGGCAGAGAATGGCAACTAACTACTATTCAGGTAGATTTTAATTTCCCCGAAAGATTTGAAATGTATTATATTGATAAAAAAGGGAAGAAGAAAAGACCAATTATGATTCACAGAGCCCTTTTGGGATCTTTGGAGAGATTTATTGGTGTTTTATTGGAACATTATGCAGGAGCTTTGCCCTTATGGCTTTCCCCTATTCAAATTTCTGTTATTCCAGTTGGGTCTCGCCATAGAAAATATGCCAAAGAAATTGGTAAGACATTAGAAGGAAAAGGTTTAAGGGTTGAAGTTAGAGATGAAGCAGAAACTGTCTCTAAAAAAATTAGAGATGGAGAAATTCAGAAAATTCCCTATATGTTAGTTGTTGGAGACAAAGAAACGAAAACGAAATCTGTTAGAGTACGGCAAAGAGGAAAAGGAGATATTGGAGTGTTGAAATTAGAAAAATTCATCGAAAAGGTCGAAAAACAAATTGAGAAAAAGTTGTGACAAAGTTAACAAAAATCCTTTTGGTATCTTTGATTTTGATAGCTGTAGGATTTTCAGTCATAGCCCAAGAAATTCCTGAAGTGGAGCTTGATGAAGAGATAAGCCCTGAAGATTTAGAAATCAAAAAACCAAGAATTTTACCAGGCCATCCTTTTTACCTGTTTAAAGATGGTTGGAGAAAAGTCCGGGAGTTTTTCACGTTCAACCCGATAGCTAAAATGAGGTTGAAACAAAGATTTACTTCAGAAAGAGTAATTGAGTTAAAGGAATTGACAGAAAGAAAAGCTCCAGCAGAAGTCATTAAAAGAGCAGTTGAAAATTACAGAAGAGAAAGTGAAGAGATGAAAGAGAGAGTAATGAAATTAGAAATAAAGGCTAAAGAAAACCCTGAA
>JAUWXI010000032.1 GCA_030616435.1 Candidatus Parcubacteria bacterium
TTAATAAAAACTTAATTGATTATGTGGCCTTGGATGTGAAAGCTCCTAAAGAAAAATATTTAAAAATTATTGGAATGGAAGCTCAATTTTCTGGCTTAAAATCCAACTTTTGGAAAGAAAGAATAATAAAGAATGTTGAAAGGAGTATCAATCTTTTAAAAGAGGGAAAAATAGATTATGAATTTCGGACCACTATAATCCCCACTTTACTTGAAAAAGAAGATATTTTAAAAATTGTTCGCTGGATAAGGCCAGATAAAAAATATTTTCTTCAGAATTTCCGGCCAGAAAAAACAATAGATCCAAAATTTGAGAAGATAAAACCTTACTCTGAAGAATATCTTTTGGGAATTCAAAAAGCCATTGCCCCGTTTTTTGATATTTGTCAGATTAGAGGATGAGAGTTCTTAGTTCAATGACAAAATCTAAGATTTTTCTTTATTTCTGTCTTTTTTTTATTTTGGGAGTCTTTTTGAGCTCCTTTTTTAATTTTGGCCCCATTTCCTTAATTTTACTTTCAATTTTTGGGATATTTATAATTTCTATTCCACCCTTTTCTAAAAAGAAGGGGATTGTAGTTTTTGGGTTTTGTCTTATCTTCTTGGTTTTTGGAATTTTCAGACACCAATTAATTGAGAACCAGTTTGAAAGACCAGAATTAGAAAATTTAAAAGAAAAAAAATTTACTTTAGTAGGTCAGGTTGTAGAAGAACCAGATGTGAGGGCGAATAAAGTTAAGCTAGAGGTCAAGGTTGAAGAATTAAAATCAAAAATTCTGATTACCACCCACCTTTATCCAGAAATTAAATACGGTGACAGATTAAAAATTGAGGGTGTTTTGAAAGAACCCCCAGAGTTTGAGGGATTCAATTACCGAGATTATCTTAAAAAAGAGGGAATTTATTTTTTAATGAATTATCCAAAGATTGAGACTTTAGAGAAAAATTGTGGAAATCTAATAAAGTCGGTTCTTATCTCTTTTAAAAACAAATTAAAAGATTCTTTGAGAAAAATTGTCTCTTCTCCTCAATCAGGACTTTTTGAAGCTCTGCTTTTTGGTGAGGAGGAAAATATTTCAGCAGAATGGAAACTGAAATTAAATATTACTGGAACTCGCCATATTGCTGCAGTTTCAGGAATGAACATTACTATAATCTGCGCTCTTTTGTTAAATTTTCTTTTGGCTTTGGGTCTTTGGCGACAACAGGCCTTTTACCTTTCTTTGATTTTAATTTTTCTTTATGTCCTCATGATTGGTGCTCCTTCTTGTGGTATCAGAGCAGCTCTCATGGGAACCTTGTTTTTGGCTTCTCAGCATTTTGGCAGAATTGCAAAACCTGAAAGATTAATGGTTTTTGCCATATCTTCGATGTTGGTCTTTAACCCGCTTCTTTTAAAAGAGGACATAGGCTTTCAATTGTCTTTTTTGGCTGTAGCAGGTTTAATTTATTTACAATCTTTTTTCTCAAGAATTTTAAGGAAGATTCCCGAAAATTTTCAATTAAGAAGTAGCCTTTCTTCTACTTTAGCTGCCCAAGTTTTTACTCTCCCTATTTTGCTCTATAATTTTGGTCAAATCTCTTTAGTTTCTCCTCTAACAAATGTCTTAATTTTACCCTCCATTCCCTATCTTACGATAGCAGGTTTTCTCTTTTCTTTCCTGGGAATTTTTTGGGAGATTTTAGCTAAAATACTTTCTTGGCCAGGGTGGCTTTTATTAAATCTTGTAATGAAAATCATTAATTTTTTCTCCAGATTCCCTTTTGCTTCAAAAAGCTTTAAAATAAATTGGGTTTTCCTTTTGGTTTCCTATTTGATTTTGGCAATTTTTGTTTGGTGGCTAAGAGAAAGAGAAAAATTAAGGTTTTTAAAATATTAATGAAAAAATTAAAATTTCCAAAAGATTTTTTATGGGGGACAGCCACTTCTGCCTATCAGGTAGAGGGAGGGATTGGAAATTCAGATTGGTCAAAGGTCTATCCAGCCGGTTTAGCTTGTAATCATTATAATCTTTATGAAAAAGATTTTGATTTGATAAAAAAACTAAACCAAAATGCCTATCGTTTTTCCATTGAGTGGTCGAGAATTGAGCCTGAAGAGGGAAAATTTGATAAAAGGGAAATTGAGCATTACAGAAGATATTTACAATCCTTAAAGGCTCGCAAAATCACAACAATAGTCACTTTACATCACTTCACAAATCCTCTGTGGTTAGCCAAAATCGGTGGCTGGGCAAACAAAAAAGTTGTTTTTTATTTTTCTCGCTTTGCAAATAGAGTTTTTGATGAATACAAAGATTTAGTTGATTTTTGGATAACAATTAATGAACCCTTAATTTATGGTTCAATAAGTTATCTTGAAAGAAGATGGCCGCCGAAGAAAAGAAATCCAATATTGTTTTTAAAGACACTCAGGAATCAAATTACCTGCCATAAGAAAATTTATGAAATTTTTCATAAATCAAAAAACAACTTTCAGATAGGAATAGTCAAACATAATAGTTACTTTGAACCATTTAATTCTAAATCTCCTTTAGACAGATTCAATGCTAAAGTTTATCGTTATTTTTGGAATGAATATTTCTTGAATAGAATCAAAAATCACTTAGATTTCGTCGGCTTAAATTATTATTCTCGCGATAAAGTGGGAATTAAATTCCCATTTCAAAAAGGTTCTGAAAACGAGGGGAAGTGGAGCGACATTGGTTGGGAAATTTATCCAGAAGGGATTTACCACGTTTTAAAAGGACTCAAAAAGTATAATCTTCCCATCTATATTACTGAAAACGGATTAGCTGATGCCAAAGATAAATTAAGAAAAGATTTTATAAAAAATCATTTGTATTGGGTTCACAAGGCAATTGAAGAAGGGGTAGATGTTAAAGGATATTTTCACTGGTCATTAATGGATAATTTTGAATGGGAAAAAGGTTTTGACCCCCGTTTTGGCCTGATTGAGATTGATTACAAAACACTTGAAAGGAAAATAAGGCCCTCTGCTCTCTTTTATGCTAAAATATGTAAAGAAAACGCCTTAATTTTATGTCGAGATTAAAAAGGATTTTAACACTAATTTTTTTAGTTTTATTTCTAGTTTTGTTTCTCTTCTTTTTTGTTGGAACTCCACCTCAGGCAGAGGAAATCAAGTGGGGGGTAAACTTTTCACCAAAGCATGCCCAATTCTTGGGTTTGGACTGGAAAGAGACTTATTCTGGCTTGCTTGATGACTTAAAAGTGAAAAGAATAAAGCTGATTACTCATTGGGATCAACTTGAACCTGAAAAAGATAAATATTTTTTTGAGGATTTGGATTGGCAGATTGAAAAAGCAGAAGAAAAGGGAGTAAAGCTCCTTTTGGTAATCGGGATGAAAACTCCAAGATGGCCCGAGTGTCATATCCCAGACTGGGCTGTAAACTTGGCTAAAGAAGATCAGCAAAAGGAAATTCTAGAATTACTTGAAGAAATTGTTTTGAGATATAGGGATTTTTCTTCCATCTGGTCCTGGCAGGTAGAAAATGAACCATTTTTCCCTTTTGGAGCCTGTCCTTGGGCTGATAGAAAATTTTTAGAAGAGGAAATAGCTTTAGTAAAATCTTTAGATGAAAAAAAGAGGCCTGTTTTAATCTCGGTGTCAGGAGAGTGGTCTCCCTGGGTAAGAGCAGCAAAAATTGGAGACATTGTTGGTACAACAATGTACAAAAAAGTCTGGTGGGGGGTGATGAAAACTTACTTCACCTATCCTTTACCTGAAATATTTTATTGGAGAAAAGCAAAAGTGATTGAAAAATTATTTGGCAAAAAAGTGATTGTTGTTGAACTACAAGCTGAACCCTGGGGACCAAGACTACTTTATGAGTCGCCGATTGAGGAACAAGAAAAGACAATGGATCCTGAACGATTTAAAAAAATGATTAATTTTGCTAAAAAGACAGGTTTTGACGAATTTTATTTATGGGGAGCTGAATGGTGGTTCTGGATGAAAGAAAAACAAACTAAGCCTGAGATTTGGAATGAAGTAAAAAATCTATTTCTTCCCTTAGAAGAAATAAATACAGATTAAATTTTTCATTCGTATATTCGTATTGATTCGTAATCGGTAGGATTATGTTGAGTATTATTATTCCGACATTAAATGAGGAAAAATTTCTTCCTCGACTTCTCAATTCAATAAAAGAGCAGGGCTTCTCTGATTATGAAATTATTGTTGCCGATGCTGGATCAAAAGACAAAACCATAGAAATTGCAAAATCCTTTGGTTGCAAAATAGTGAAGGGAGGCTTACCTGCTAAAGGAAGAAATGAGGGAGTAAAGAGAGCAAAAGGGGATTTATTTTTGTTTTTAGATGCAGATATAATTTTCTTGTCACCCAAATTTTTAGAGAATCTTTTAAAAGAATTTGAAAGAAGAAATTTAGATGTAGCTTCTTTTTCAATCTTTCCTGAAAACAAAATTGATAGAGCTCTTTACGGAGTTTATAATTTCTGGGCGAAATTGACTCAAAAATTTTTGCCTCATGCTACTGAAGCTATTTTAGTAAGAAAGGAAATTCATCAAAAAATTGGTGGGTTTGATGAAGAAATAAAAATAGGAGAAGATCATGTCTATGCCAGAAAAACAGCAAAGTTTGGAAAATTCGGATTCATTAAAACTAACACAGTTTTGACTTCCTCTCGAAGATTTGAACGGGATGGCAGATTTAAAACTTACCTGAAGTATCTC
>JAUWXI010000006.1 GCA_030616435.1 Candidatus Parcubacteria bacterium
GTGAAATAGAGAAAAAAGCAGAGAGCAGCTGCTACAGCAACAAAAATAAACTGTTTAAAAGTTAGAAACCAGACAATTTTGGCTTCTCTCTTAATAAATAATGGTACTCTATACATAATTATTCTATAGGCTCTCTATAAATATCTTTTTTCTCTGGCCTTCTTTCTTCTTTCTCAGGACGCTCTCTCTTTTCAGGTCTCTCTTCTTCGTATAACAACTTTAAACTCTCTTTTACTGGCCTGAAAATATACCTGTTAATCTCAAAACTTATCTTTTTTGCTGTCTTGGTTTCTAATCCTAATTCTGTTTCTAAAACCTCTTGGAATTCTTCTGGTGGTAATAGGCCCATTAAGACATCACCAACCAAGCGATTGAACCTTGCAATATCAACATCAAGATCGTTTTCCTCGCATACTCGCCATATGGATTCATTTGTTGTCGGTGCGAGCACGGCCTCTCTCAATTCTTCTGGCAGTGCCTTAAGGAGTTTCCAGAATTCTTTTTTGGGATAATCTTCTGGCATATCTTGATTAAATTTATTTTTTATGGTACAATATAAATGTTATTTAGAAAATATTTTTATTTGGTTCTTTATTCTTTATTCTATATTTAAGTTCTTTAAAGGAGGGAAAATGAGCTTTTTTAGTAAATTCAGTAAGGGAGGACGGCTCCGTAAAGAGATTGAAGAGCTCACTGAGCAAATCTTCAAGCTCGAATGGAGCAAGGCACGGCCAGGAGTTCCTTTTTCTCCTTCCTCTTCTCGGGTACTAATTCGGGAATCAAAACGGATAGAAAAACAGATCGAAATCTTGAAGCTCCAAAAAGAGGTTGAAGCGAGGAGAAAGGAGCTACAGAGCGCTGTGACGAAGCGGAGAGAATATCTCCAGCAGCTTCGTGGCCAAGGAGGCGGAGGTTCTAGTAATCCCTAAGGGGATCGGCTATAGGGCGAGTGGAAAACACTCGCCCCTATTATTTTTAAGGTGGGCTTGGGAAAGGAGGTTTTGTTGGGGGAGTGGGGGCTGTTGCAGCAGATATTATTTTCAATTCTCTGCTTGAATAAAGTTTGCCAGTTTTAGGATTAATAAGTATTTCATGGTCATAATGAGGAGATTTCTGGGCTTGATTGGAGGTTAAGCGCCATTTTAAGAGGTCTCGGTTGAATGCCGATAATTTTCTAAAAGCAAGCCTACGGGCCTCTTTATCGCTTCGTCCTTTTTTTATTTCTCGGTTTTTAATTACTGCAAATTCTCTATTCATTCTTCTGTTGATTTCTCCTGAGATCTCTGCCTCTTTGATTTCGCTCATGCGCTTATACCCCCAATATTTAATTATTTCATCTAAGTTCTTTTGGAGCTTGAAGCTACCTCTTGACATCAGACGTACTTCCTCGGGTTCTATGCTAGCAATTACTCCTTCTATAGCTTCAGCTGGTGGTATAGTTGGATTGATCAGAGGAGCTAGCTCAGGCATAGCCTTTACTAATAGCTTATATTTGTCGGTCCCGGTAGCTATAGCCCCCTTAAAAATATCTCTATACTCTGCACCGCTGAAGCCTTCTTCAAATAGTTTATCAATTCCTTTTTCTCTGCGCCTTTTTACAGCACCACGTAGCCGTCCAATTTGTTGAGCTCGGCTTGGTCTTATTAGTCCTGGTGTTCTTATTTTAGTAAGAATTTCTCTGCCAGTTGCGTCTTTAACTTCTTCTTCTGCCTTTTCAATTTCATCTCTTTCTGCCTTTGTAGTTAATGTTAATGGAGTTATTACTCTTCGTCTTAAAGCATATACAGGACCCAATACTGATCTTTTTAAAGCTCCTTTTATCCCTGGCTCTGCAGTTCCAGGGATAGGAGCCTTAGCCCATTGTTCGGCTTTTTCTCTCCATTCCTTTGGTACTTTTTCCGTTATCCAGGCTTTTGCTCTTCTGGTTATTGCTCTCCCCGCTGTTGTAGTTGCCCAGTTTACTCCTTTTCTTGACCACTTTTTTACTGCTGTCATAATTGCTTTTGTTCCCCAAGCGCTGGAAGATAAAGCTGAAAGGAAACCAATTGTAAGGAAAACCAATGCTATTGCATAAGGAAGAATAGTATTTAAAAATCCAATCCAAATACCAGCCAGAACTCCTGCAGTTGGAGGAGCAGGTTGAATCATTTTTGGTGCTTGTAGTAATATATGATTTCCTAAATAGAGAAAAAAAGCAGCTGAAATGCCAATAGTGCACCACTGGATGAATTGATTCCACCACTGCTCAAAAAATTTCTCGGTGGCTTTGAAAATATATGAGAAAAAAGCTAAAGGTGATAAAATAACCAAAATCCAGATAGCAACATGCCTCATAATAAAAAGACCAGTAAACAAGAGAAAGATGATGCTAGCTAAACTATTGAACCAGATCATTATAAGAGCCTGAAGAACACTTTCAAGAACATTTAAAGGGTTGTACCAACCACTTACTGCTTTTTGGATAATTGCACCCTGAGCAGCAAATGAGTTAATAAAAAGTTCCATTCCTGAGAGTTTTTCAATAAAGAAATTCATTATAATGTTTGAGCCATCAACGATAACTCCACAAACAACAGGGGTAAAATTGATAAGTAATGCTATTAAAATTAACCTTGGCAGAGTTTTCTGAAATTGATATTCTTTAATTTTTAAAGCCGTGGCTAAACCAATGAAGACCAAGGCAACGAGAAAGAACATATTTGTTAAATCTCGTGTTATCCCCCAGCCTACCTCGATGATTGGATTATTGGCTGGATTAGTATAACTCCAGGCAATGAAATTTTCGCTTAAAACCCAATTTAGAATCACAGAACAAAGACATAAAAACAGATTACTGAGAGCTAATATAAACTGGTAAAAGAAAGCCGCTATATAGGTTGCAATGAGACTGGCTAAAATATCAACAAAAGCTTTAGCTGAATGAAGAGGGCAAAATAATCCAAAAATTAAGAGGAAAAGAAAAATTAGAGATTTTTTTATTTTTTGGCTTAGTGACGAAGTCATATTCTTATTATATTATTTTTTGTTAATTTTATCCAATCTTTTATAGTCAAGGTTTCAGGTCTTCTTTCAGGTTTTATCCTATTTTCTTTCAGCCAGTTTCTTACTTTTTCTTTTTCTAATTTTAGCCCATTTGATAGGCTGTTGACAAGTTGTTTTCTGGGCTGAGCAAAACCTGCTCTTACAATTTTAAAAAATAAATCAGTATCTATTGCTGGTAAATCTGTACCAATTTGAGAAATCTTTAATATAGCAGAGTCCACTTTTGGTTGAGGCCAAAAACAATTTTTAGAAACAAAAGAAATAATTTGAGGTTTTGCAAAAAATTGAACAGAGACTGCTAAAAGATTCATATCTGGAGTAAGAGCTACAATTCGCTGAGCTACTTCTTTTTGAACCATCAAAATCATTTCTTTGGGTTTAAAGTCTGTCTCAAGGAATTTTCTGAGTACAGGGGAAGTAATATAGTAGGGGAGATTAGCGACTATTTTATAGGCTGTAGGTTGCAGGATGAAGTCAGATGGCTTGGTTTTTAGGATGTCTTCTTGAATGACCTTTATGTTTTTTAAAGCCCTCAACGTTTCTTTTAAAATTTTTATCATTTTTGAGTCTTTTTCTACAGCAATTACCCGTTTTGCTTTTTTTACCAACTCTTTTGTTAAGGTTCCAATTCCTGGCCCTATTTCTAAAACTACATCTTTTGATTTTAAGTTAGCTGCATCTAGGATTTTTTCTAAAACCTCTTTTGAAATTAAAAAATTTTGACCAAGAATTTTTGAAGGATAAATATTATATTTCTTCAGGAGATTTTTGATAAATTTTTTTGAAGTTAAATCCATTGTGGAAAAGCCTCTTGACATTAAAAACAATAGAGATAGAATCTAATAAAGGTCTTTTAAAGTAAGATCTTTTACTATTTTAGCTCAACTCTTCAAAATTTTATCTCTCGGTCTTGCTGAAATTTTTAGAAAAAAGAGGAATAAAACCCTTTTGGGGTTATTTTTGATTGGCTTTTTGATTATTCTTTCCCTTTTCTTTAAAGATTCTCAAAAAGAGGATCTTTCTTTTTTCTCAAGCCAAAGGTTTTTAAAAAGCCAATCTTTAAGCGCTTCTTTAGGGCCTCCAGCCTTTACTTCAAGAATATTAAGTGAAGTCTCTTTGGTTCAGGAAAGTCAGCTTTTGTTTTCCGCCCCTCCTTATATAGTAAAGCCTCAGGTTTTAGGAACTTTTGGCTTTTCTGAAGAAGTTTTTGAAGAAGGAGGAGAAGAAGGCCGGGAAATTTTTGAATATACTGTCAAAGAAGGAGACAGTCTTTCTAGTATTGCCTCTTATTTTGGAATTTCCCTCGAGACCTTACTCTGGGCTAACGATTTGAATAAGAACTCTCTCATTAAACCAGGGCAAAAACTAATCATTTTACCGGTTTCAGGAGTAATTTATATGGTGAAAAATGGCGATACTATCTTGCAAATTGCCAAGACTTATGAAGGTGATGTAGAGGAAATTATAGCTTTCAATGAGCTTTTAGAAGAAGACATTTTTATCGGGGATATTTTAATTATTCCTGGAGGAAAAATGCCCGAAAAGATCTCTTCTCCAAAATATGTTTCTTCATCAGGCTCAGGACAGGTTCCTTTAGCTTCAAGTTATTTTATCTGTCCGATTCCTTCTCCTTACAGGATTACTCAAGGACTTCATTGGTACAATGCCATTGATTTTTCTCATGCTGGCATTGCCTGTGGACAACCTGTTTTTGCAGTAGCCGGAGGGGAAGTTCTAAGAACAAAATACGGCTATAACAGAGGAGCAGGAAATTATATTCACATTTTACATCCAAATGGAGTGGTGACTGTTTATTACCATTTGCAAAGTATTTTAGTAGGCCTGGGGCAAAAAGTTTCTCAAGGCCAGATTATAGGTTTAATAGGCAATACAGGATATACTGTTCCTTCAGGTTCCCGAGGTTGCCATTTACATTTTGAAGTTAGAGGAGCTAGAAATCCCTTTAGTTACTAGTTAATTTTAGCCTAATTACATAATTTACACAATTTAATTAGACTGATAGACATTTGAGGTATTGAATAACTAAAACAAAAAAGCCCATTCTTGGGCAATTTTTGATTCTTAGACTCTGGTAGGTATTGTCAAAAATACAAGGATGTTAATAAATAAAAAAAGCGAACTCTTTTTCATATTTTTAAATGGATTTTAGCGGGCATATTTCCTACACTTTAAACAAAGTCTTGCTTCAGGAGAGATTTTCAATCTTTTTTGAGAAATTTTCTTTCCGCAGTTTTCACAAACTCCATATTTCCCTTTCTTTATTTTTTCAAGAGCCAAATTAATATCTCGCAACTTTAACTCTAAAATATGTTCAACATCGAGCTTACTTTCATACTCTTGAAACTCATCAGCTTCTCTTTCTAATACTCCTCCTCCAGATACTCCATTAAAAGAAGGGTAAATTGTATTCCAGTCTCCCTTTAATTCTTTGTCTTTTTTTGCAAATCCTTTCAAAAGGGCTTCAACAGAAACCTTTTCCTTTTTTAACTTGTCTTCGATTTTTTTAAGAACCCCTTTTTTCATAATAATAAATCAATAATTTTAAATATTGTTTCACTAGAAGAAGTAAAGACAAAGTAATCTTCAATTATTGCCCAACAAATTCCCAACCCTTCTTGAGGGAAAGAGAGATAGTGGAAACTCACATCCTTGTATTCTGCTGTCTTAAAAGTAGGGGAGGGAGCTTTCTCTTTTTTGCCTAATATCAAAAACAGTTCTTCTGTATCCTCTTCCATTGTTTCCTCCCAGGATTCCAAGAGAGCAAAGAAACCCTCTTTTTCTTTTATCTTTGCTACAAAACCTAATGAATTTCTTTCCTCCAGAGAATGAAGAAGAAGGGTGAATTCAGGATCTAGATTTTCAAGAAGTTTTTCTGGGCTTTCTATTTCAAAAACAGCAAAGAAATCTCCTAGGGTCAAAAATTCTTCTTCTGGCATCTTCTTTATTAAGATTCTTTTTAAGTACCCTTCTTCAAGTTCTTTTTCTAAGACTTCTGAAAGAAGAGAAGGAATTTCTCCAAATTCTGTAATCTCGAACTCCTCGCTTTCCTCCACTTCAACTAAAGAAGGAGGGGGAACTACAATCTCTTCAGGGATTTCTTCAGGAATTTCTTCGACTCTTTCTTCTGGAATCTCAGGTTCTTTTACTTTCCTTATCCAGAAGTACCAGTAAAAGAAGGTGCCTGTGAAAACTAAGATAGCTAAAGTTATTAAAATGATACTTGTTCTAATAACAACTTTCTCTCTTTCTGGAGGCTTTTTGGGAAAGAATTCAAAGGTCTCAATAGGAACTTCCTCAACCTTTTCAGCTATTTCTTCTTTTCCTTCGATTTTTCCCAGAAACTTTTTTCTTTCTTCCTCTTCTTTTACTTGAAGTTCCTTTAACCTTTCTCTTATCTTCTCTTGTTTTGTTTTTTCTTTTTTAAGCTCAGCAGCTCTTTTTTCAGCTAACAATCTTGCTCTTTTTTGAGCTAGCTTCAACCTTTCTTCTATTTGCACTTCTTCTATTTCTTTTTTCTTTTCCTCTTCTTCTATTTCCTCTTCTCTTTTTTCTTCTTCCTTTTTAATTTCCTTTTCTGCTTCTCTCTTTAATCTTTCTTTTTCTTCCTCTTTTTCTTCTGTTTCCTCTGCAACTTCTTTTAAGAACTCTTCTTTTCTTTCCTTCTTTAATTCTAACTTCCTTCTTTCTCTTTCTTCTTCTTCTCTTCTTCTTTTCAAGCCTTCTTTTAGTCTCTCTTCTCTTGCTTCTTTTCCTTCAAGACGAATTTCAATCTCCTTTAATTTCTCTTTGATTTCTTCTCCTTTCTCTTCTATTTTGCGATATTTTGAATTAACTTTCTCAATTAAGTTATCTATTTTCTTTATCTTTTCTTCCCAACTCCATCTTTCTCTCTCTATCTCTTTTCTTTCTTCTTCTATCTCCCACCTTCTCTTTGCCAGCCTCCTTTTTTCTTCTTTTTCTTCTGTCCTTTTTTCTCTTTCCTCAATTTCTCTTCCCGCTTCCTCAGTCTCTTTTTCTCTCTTTAAAACTTCATTGAGTTGTGTTGTCAATTTTGCTTTTCTTTGAGAAAGATCGGCTCTTTCTTTTTCCGAGGGCTTCTTTTCTTCTAAGATCTTGGAGAGGTCTTTTCTCAATTTTAGCTCTTCTTCTCCAAGTTTTATTTCTTCTCTCCTTTGAACGATTTTTTCTAATCTCTCTCTCATTTCTTCTTCGTTTGCCAGAACCTTTTGATATCTTAAATCAAGTTTATCTATTAATTCTTCTACACTTCCTACTTTTTCTTCCCAGCCCCATTTTTCTTCTTCTACTCCTTTTCTTTCGTCTTCCAATTTCCATCTTTCTCTTTCTAATTCTCTTCTTTCTTCAGGATCTAGGGCCTTCTTTTCTTTTTCTTCGATTTCTTGCTTTTTTACTTCAATTTCTTGTTCTTTTCTCAAAACCTTTTTTAATTTCCTTTCCAGCTGCTCTTTTCTTTTTAATAGTCCATTTCTCTCTTTGTCTAAAGGTTCTTTCCATTCAAGAGTTTTTTTGAGTAATTCTTCTAATTTTAGATTTTCTTCTTCCAATTGTTTTCTTTCTTCTCTTTCCCTTTCTTCTTTTTCCTTCGCTATTTCAAAAGCCTCTCTTTTTTCCCTTTCTTCCTCAACTCTTTTTCTTATCTTTAGTTCTTTTTCTAATATCTCCCTTTCTGCTTCTGCTCTTTTTCTTCCTTTAATTTCTCTTTCCCTCCTTCCCTTCCTTCTTTTTAATTCTTCCTCTCTTCTTTTTTCAACTTCCTTTTCCAGGGTCTTTGCAATTTCTATCTCTCTTGGAGTTAACCCCAAGACTTTTACTCTTTCTCCTCTTGCCTCTTTTTCTCTTAAGAGGACAATATCTTTTTGCATTGTCCTGATTCTTTTTTCTTCCATAGTTTTATCTCTTTAGAGAAAGATTTACTCTTCCTTGTTTATCGATTTCTTTCACCTGAACCAAGATTGTATCTCCTCTTTTAATCTCTTTTCTTCCAAAAGATTTTTTGGGTAAGAACCCTGCGAATCCTGCCTCTGCTTTAACAATAGCTCCAGAAAAAAACACTTTCTGTACTTCTCCCCGGAAACTATCTCCTACCTTTACCTCTCTTGTAATGTTTTTTATCTTGGCAATTGCCTTTTTTGCTGCATCTTCGGTCTCTGCGGTAACAAAGATAAGGCCTGAATCTTGGATGTCAATTGTTGCCGCTGTTTCCTCTGCTATCTGATTTATTGTCCGGCCTTTTGTCCCTATTATCAATCCTATTTTTTCAGGGTCAATTTGAATGCTCAAAATCTTTGGGGCAAAAGGAGAAAGCTGGATTCGAGGCTTAGGTAAAACTTTCTCTACTAAGTCCAGGATTTCTAATCTGGCTTTCTTCCCTCTGGACAAAGCCTCTTTTAAAATTTCTTTGTTGATTCCCTTTGTCTTCATGTCCACTTGAAGGGCAGTTATTCCCTTCCTGGTTCCTGCAACCTTTAAATCCATGTGTCCGTGAAAATCCTCTGGTCCCTGAATATCAGTTAATAATTTGTAGTCATTCTCACCCATCACTAAACCTATAGCAATTCCGGCAGCTGCTCTTTTTATAGGAACCCCGGCATCCATTAAAGAAAGAGAAGAGGAACAAACAGCAGCCATTGAGGTTGAGCCACTTGAAGAAAGCATTTCAGAAACAATTCTTATAGTATAAGGGAAATTATCAAAGTCAGGGATTAAAGGAAGTAGGGCTTTTTCCACTAACATTCCATGACCTATTTCTCTTCTTGAGGGTGCTCTCAGGGGCTTTATTTCCCCTACTGAATAAGGAGGGAAATTATAGTGATGCAAAAATCGCTTTTTTCCTCTAATTTCCATTCCTTCTATTAATTGCCTATCTGAAGGTCCTCCTAGAGTTAGAATTGAGAGACTCTTTGTTAGTCCTCTACAAAAGAGACCTGAGCCATGAGCTCTGGGAATTAATCCTGCCTCAGCGGAAATTTCTCTTATCTCGTCTAATTTTCTTCCATCGACCCTTCTTTCCTCTTTTAAAACTTTTTCATGAATTAATTTTTTGACCTCTTCTTCAAAGAGATCTTTGGTAATTCCCCTTTTTTCAGGATGTTTTTCTTCAATAAAATCAAGGAGTTCTCTCTTTAAGGTGTTTAACTTTTTGGCTTTTTCAAGTCCTTTCTCTTTTGAGATTTTCCCCTTGTTTTCAAAAAGAACCTTTTCTATTTTATTTCCTAAAAACTTTTTAATTTCTTTTTCTAATTTAGGTTCTGCGGTCTTTTCAATTAAAACCTTTTCCTTTCCTATTTCTTTTTGAATTTTTTCTTGAAATTCTATTAATCTCTTTATTTCATTTTTAGCAAAGTCAAATGCCTTTAAAAGTAATTCTTCTTCCACTTCTTCTCCTTCTCCCTCAATCATATTTACTAAAACCTCATTTCCTTCTTTTGGGCCGGCAAAGATGATATCAAGCAAACTTTCCTCTCTTATCCCATAAGTTGGATTTAATATCAATTTTCCATCTTTTATTCCCAGCCTTGCTGCTGCTATTGGTCCTTGCCAGGGAATATCAGAGATTGTTAGGGCTAAAGAGGCAGCTATTAGACCTAAAATATCAGGATCGTTTTCTCCATCCCAGGAAAGACAGGTGATAATAACCTGAATTTCTCTTTTTAAATTCTCCTCAAAGCGAGGTCTTATAGCTCTATCGATCAATCTTGCTGTTACGGTGGCATTGTCTGAGGGTTTTCCTTCCCTCTTAATATATCGGGAGCCCAAGATTTTTCCTGCAGCATAGTATCTCTCTTCAAAATTAACTGTTAGAGGGAAAAATCCCAACTCTGGTCTTTCTGCTTCTGACATTACACAAGTAGCTAAGACTTGAGTGTCCCCATATTTTACTAGAACCTCACCATTCGCTCTTTCTGCTAAGTTTCTAATTTCAAACTTTAGCTCCCTTCCTCCAATTTCCATTTTAAAACTTTGATTTTTCATTTTTTTAACAAATATTTTTTTGGATCTTCTTCCAAATCTAAAAAATCGTCAGCCCTTTCTATTAATTTTCCTGAGGTTGACCTTCCAAAGGCAACAATTTCAATTCTGGCAGGTTTTGCATTCTTTATATAATCTACTAGATAAATAAAATCTCCGTCTCCAGTCACTAAAACTATTGTATCTAAAAAATCGCTGAGCTTTATGGCATCAACGCTTATACCAACATCCCAATCTGCCTTTTTTAAACCACCTGGAAAGACCTGAAGGTCCTTGATTTTGAGGTCAATCCCCATTCCCTTTAATGCTTCAAAAAAACCTTTTTCTTCTTTGCTTTCTGTTCTTATTACATAGGCAATGGCTCTTATTAGTTTCCTTCCTCCTACTGCTGCTTTCAAGACATTGTTAAAATCTACCTTTTTTCTGTAAAGGTTTTTGGCCGAATGATACATATTCTGGACATCTATTAAGACAGCCACCCTTTGTTCTTTGTGTTTAATTTGCATTAGCCCTTAAGTTTTAATTTCTTTACAATATTATTGTATCTTTTTTCATCTTCGCCTTTCAAATAGTTTAAAAGCTTTTTTCTCTTTGCTATCATTTGTAAGAGCCCTCTTTTTGAATGAAGGTCTTTTTGATGTGTTTTCAAATGCCCAATTAACCCTTTTATTTCTTCTGTCAAAAGGGCAATTTGAACCTCAGAGGATCCTGTGTCATTTTTGTGAAGCTTATACTTTTTGATTATTTCTAATTTTTCTTCAGGAGTTAACATCCTCTTCATTTTAAAACAAAAAGGCAAAAAAGTAAATGTGCCTATTGATATCCGATTTCAATAGATTTTTTGATTTTGGTCAAACAGTTTTGACAAAAAAGACCACATCTTTGTCTGAAAGCTGGTGTTTAAGACCTACTAATTGATTAGGATACTTTACTGAGGGCCCTTGAATTTTAGCTCCCTTGATCTCTTCGGCTAGTTCTTCAGAGATCTTTTTTGCTGCTTCCAACACAGTAGTTCCCTTTTTACAGATTAAGGGCCTTTTTTCAGGTTTAGCTTTTCGGCTTTTTCGAAGATAAATTCTAATAAGATTTAATTTTGAAAAAATTTCCTCTTTTAATTTTTTGAGCCCTAAATTCTCTTTGGCAGAGATGGTAATGACAGGGCTTTTTATCTTGTTTAAAATATCTTTTAGCTCTTTTTTTGACACCAAATCAATTTTAGACAAAACTTTCAATCTAGGAACATAAACCCTGTTTCCTAAAAAGACATCAATTAATCGGTCTTGATTAATATCCTCTTTAAAGACTATATCAGCATTCAAAATTCCAAATTCACGGGCTAAAGATTTCACAACTTCAGTAGAAATCGATTCAAGTTTCTTTCCTGAAATTTGGATTCCTCCTCTTCCTTTTTTCTCAATGAAAACTTGAGGCCTCTTTTCATTTATTCTTACTCCTGCTAAAAGGAGTTCTTTCTCTATTAGTTCAAAGTCTGCAGGTTCTTCTACTGAGGCTAAGACCAATAACAAATCAGCTATCCTGACTATAGACAGGACTTGTTTTCCTTTCCCTTTCCCCTTAGTAGCTCCACCAATTAATCCTGGGATATCTAAAAGCTGAATTTTGGCTCCTTTGTAATCTAACATTCCAGGAATGACTTCTAAGGTAGTAAAAGGATAAGGGGCAACCTTTGATTTAGCTCTGGTTAATTTATTCAGCAAAGTGGATTTTCCAACAGAAGGTAATCCCACTAAAACCAAGGTTGCATCTCCTTCTTTTCTAATAGCAAAACCTTCCCTTCCTTTTTTCTTGACTCCTTTTTCTAATTGTAACCTTAGTTTTGCTAATTTTGCCTTTAATTTCCCAATATGGTGCTCTGTGCCTTTGTGATAAGGGGTTTCTTTAATTTCTTTCTCAATTTTCTCTATGCTTTCTTGAATTTTTTCAATATTCATTTTTCTTATGATATACTTCGTTTGAAAATAAAGAAAGTGAAAATTACCAAACTTTAAAGGTCTCAATTTCACTAAGAGAACAAAAAAGAATATGGTTTTACCAACAAGAAGGAGGTTTGAAATAAGAAAGAAGCAAAAGAGGAAAAGGAAATTGGAAAAATTAAGAGAGCTTTTTGCAAAAACAAAGAGTAAGAAAGAGAAAGAAAAGATTTTAGAACAGGTTTCCAAAATAACCCCTTATCTTACAGAGAAGGAGTTTTTAACTTCTTTAAAAGAGAAAAAAGAAAATTCATGAAAATATTTTTTGAAAAGATTGAAATTGAGAGTTCAAAAAGATTCGATTTTATAAAATTGGACTCTCAAGTTGAAAAGATAATTAAAGAAAGTGGTGTCAAAGAAGGCACAGTTTTTTTGTTTTGCCCTCATACTACGGCGGCTTTAGTTTGCAATGAAGCAGACTCTACAATCCACCGAGACTTTGAAAAGGTTTTCAATAAATTGATTCCTGAAGATTTAGCATTTGAACATATTATGGAAGGTGTAGCAAATGCCAGGGCTCATCAGTTAGCTATGATTTTGGGAAATACAATTTTAGCTCCAATAAAAAAAGGAAAGTTGAGTTTAGGAACCTGGCAGAGCTTATTCTTTGTTGAATTACTGGAGCCTCGAAAAAGAAAAGTAAAAGTTTTGATTTTTGGCGATTAAATTTTCAATTTAAAAGCGGTTTTTAACCGCTTTTTTTCTATAAACTAAAAATCAGTGCCCCCACCAGGGATCGAACCTGGACTCTGCCGGTTAAGAGCCGGAAGCTTTTCCAATTAAGCTATGGGGGCCTATTGAGCTAACTGAATTGGGCAATTGATCTTGGCCCATTTATCTGGTCCGGTAAATTGAAAAGCAAATCCTAAAAAATAACTTTTATTTAAATAGTTTATTTAGTCCCTATATTGATTATATTTTATCTTTTAAAAAAGAAAAGAGCAAAGATATCTTTGCTCTTTTGCTTAAACAGAATTTTTAGTTTTTACCTCTTTTCTTCAACTTTTCTTATTTCTCGGTTCTCATTTCCTTGCCAATCCATGAAATAAACAGCGAGAGTAATATTAATCCCATTCCAATTTTCCCTAATATCAATACATCAAAGGGTAAATTGTTAGAAGTCCACATAGCTATTAATACAATAGGAGCCATGCATAAAAAACTCAAACACCCTAGTAGAATACTAACTCTGAAACTGTTAATTATAGCGAGTAAAACTCCGAGAAGCAGCCCTAACGGAAAAACCACAATATAGTAATCAGGAACAACTCCAGCTTCCATTCGTCCTATTGGCATGTTATAGAGAAAGCCAAAAACGAAGCCTGATCCAGAAATACTCATTCCTACTGACAGTAATCCTATAACCCACCCTAAAATTTTGTAGTTTGGTACTCGCTGACCAGGCATAATTGATGAAGGTGGCGGTGGTGGTGGAGTTGATTTAACTTTGGGAAGAATAATTCCATCCCCGACTTTCTCTCTCGCTGGTTCTGGTTTTGTCTGAAGCTCCACCTTAACTTGGGTTTCTTCTTCATCTAACTTAACCCGGATGTATTCTATATAACTCTTTCCCCATTCTTCACTTTCAACCTCGATTTCTACCTGGAGAGGTAACTCATCGGAATCAGTCAGAGAAAACCAGCGGACTATCCTTACCCAGGAATCAGGATTACTAATCCAAATTTTCTTGTAAGGACCACCGACATTTCGGATAACAAAAGAAGAGGTTTGGATTTTTCCAGGTTCTATGTCATCAAACTGGACATATTGAGGCTTAACTACCGGTTTTGGTTTAATACTCCTTTGACACCATTTTGCATCATATTGTTGTCTTTTCTGAGGATTTCCTAAAACTTCGTAGGCCCTATTTATTTTTTTGAATTTTTCTTCAGCCCAACGACGAGTCGATTTTGAACGATTTCCTAAATGATCGGGATGAAGCCTTTTTGCTAAGCCTCGATAAGCTTTTTTAATTTCTTCCTCGCTGGCTTCAGGATCAACACCTAGTATCTCATACCAGTCTTCCCACTCCTCATTAGTCATTATCTATCACCTCCTCCCTTTTGGTAACATCTTTGCTGCTGAGGTAATACTTTTTTCAAATTGCTCTCTAGAGACCTTAATTCCTAATTCAGTTCGCGAAGCAAGTTTTCGCAAGAATTCTTGATCAGCATCATCTGTGCCAATCGCAATTATGTCAATATTATCTTTCTTTGCTTTTTCTCCTGCTTCCAGACTTGCCTCAGGATCACCAGGGCCATTAGCCTCTCCATCGGTTGCTACCACCATCACCCGATTTTCTTTTCTGTTCTTGAGTTTTTGGTGGGCAAGGGAAATAGCCTCAGCCATGTAAGTAGTGCCGCCTACATCTAACGTTTTTAAGTGTTGTTCCAAAATTGAGATTTCCTGGACTGGTTCGCAGAGATGAGTGGCATAGGAATGAAATTGGATCAACCCAATAGAATAACCTTTAGTTTTAGCCTCTTTGGCAAAATTAATTACACCCCTCTTAGCCTGATTAAACTTATCACCTTCTTCCATACTCCATGAGCAATCAACCACTAAGTAGACAGAGCCGGTTCCAAGCACTTCAAAATTCACTGGTTTACCTTCTCGCCGGATTTCCAATCTTTCTTGGGAAATCGCTACTCGTGTATCTTGAGAACCTCTAGTTATTTCGATTCCCTTTCCTGAAATAATAGCTTTTTCTTTCATTTCTTTGTTCTCCTTTTATTTATTTACTTTTCAATGAGCCCTAACGAGCTATTTTTATTGTAAAATCAATTAAAAATTTTGTCAAGTTTTCGGGAAGATAAAACAGCATCTTCTAATATAATTAATGCTAAAACAAAATTCAGGGATTAATCCCTGAATTCTATTAGTTTCTATTTTTTATGCCTCCGAAAAAACTCGAAGTTGGATTCTTCCAGTCAAGAGCGGCTACTTTCCCAATTAAGCTATGGGTCTTTAATTTGCTCAGAATAAGCCTATTTAGGTAATTCAATGGGGCAGTCGATTTGAGACCATTTTCCAGGGCCTGTAAAGCCAAGGGCCCAATCTGCTACTCCCAAAAACACAAAGATTGTATTCACAATTATCCAGGCAGCAAAGATTATTACAAGTCCTGTAAGGACTGACCCTAATATGGATTTTGCCCGACTTAACAACTTTGGTCCTCCTCCTTTTTCTTTTGAAAGATATCCACCTATTCCTGAGTAGGCAAGAATAAACAATAATCCGGCAAAAACTATCATTCCTACAGCTACAATAAAAGCAATTCCAATTACAAAGTCTAAAATAGCATCTACCATCACAAAGATGTGGCAGAACTGGCAGGGAATAACTATGCCACCATTAACACTTACTTCTTTCCCACAAGGAACTAACCCCTCATAAGTTACTGTTATTTCACCAATACAATCTCCATTTTTTATTCTCCTACAAGCCTTATATTCTCCAGCAAAGGAAACTAGGGGAAAAAACAAAAGCCCCAAAAAAATTATTAAAACTATTTTCCTCATCAATTTTATTATAAATTAACAACTGATAACTAACAACTGAATCAGGCGCCCCCGGCAAGAGTCGAACTTGCAATCTCTGCGTCCGAAGCGCAGCGCTTTATCCAGTTAAGCCACGGGGGCTATATTCCATTTTAATCTTAATGATTGCAAAAAACAAGTCGTAAAGATAAAATAAGGATGAGTGCTTTTTACCTTTTATCTTGGCGCTTATCGCCTAACATCTATTATGTTTATTCCAGAAGAAGTAAAACTTGTTATTGAAAAATTGAACAAAGCAGGCTTTAAAGCTTTTATTGTTGGAGGCTGTGTAAGAGATACTCTGAGGGGAGTGAAACCTTCAGATTGGGACATTGCTACTTCAGCAAAACCTCAAGAGATTGGAAAAATCTTTTTAAAAAGTTTTGCCAATAATAGATTTGGAACAGTTACTGTTTTAACAGATTCAGAAGATGAAACCTTAAAGGAAATTGAAATTACTCCTTTTAGAACAGAAGAAAAGTATACTGATAAGCGCCATCCTGACAAAATAGAGTGGGCAAAGACAATTGAGGAAGATTTAACAAGAAGGGATTTTACTATCAATGCTATGGCCTTGGAAATCTCAGATCTCAAATCTCAAAAATCAAAAATTATTGATCTATTCAATGGACAAAAAGATTTAAAAAACAGAGTTATCCGGGCTGTAGGCAAACCAGAAGATCGTTTCTCAGAAGATGCTCTAAGAATGATGAGAGCGCCAAGATTTGCCACTACCTTAGGTTTCAAAATTGAGGAAGAAACTGCTCAGGCAATCAAAAAAAACTCTCCTTGGTTAAAGATGATTTCAAAGGAGAGAATAAGAGATGAGTTGATGAAAATCATAATGTCAGATAGGGCAGCAGAAGGAATAGAACTTTTAAGAAGATTAAAACTTTTAAGAATTATCAATCCTGAGATTGAGGAAGGCTATAAGGAAACCCAAAAAAACCATGATATTTATGAACTCTACGAACATTTGAATTTATCTTTAAAATATGCAGACAATAATAATTAAAACAAACACATCA
>JAUWXI010000045.1 GCA_030616435.1 Candidatus Parcubacteria bacterium
TTGAAATCAGATTCCAATCAAAAAGAAATTAAACCTTATTTGGATCAATTAGCTACTGAAATGCAAAGAGAGGTTCCTTCCGGCCTGGGAAGAGGAAGGAAAATCAAGCTGAGTGTTGAGCAAATTAACCGAATTTTAGAAGAGGGGGTGAGGCATTTGGTTGAAAGTGGTTATGGAGAAAAAGAAGATGTCGAGAATTGTGAGGCAAGAGGGAAATTAGAATGGGCGGATGCCAAGGCTGTTTCAGATCGGGCTAAACAAAGAGGGAGGGGACAGGTTGGAACTCTGGGGAGCGGAAATCATTTCTTGGAAATTCAAAAAGTTGTTGAAATTTTCGACCAAAGGGCGGCTGAGGCCTTTGGATTGTTTAAAGGCCAAATCGTTGTTATGATCCATACTGGATCGCGGGGGCTTGGTCATCAGGTTTGTACTGATTATTTAAAAACGGTAGTCCAAGCTCTTCAAAGATATAGAATAAAACTCCCTGATAGAGAATTAGCATGTGCTCCTTTTAGTTCTCCTGAGGGACAAAAATATTTTAAGGCAATGGCTGCAGCAGCAAATTATGCTTGGTCAAATAGGCATATGATTATGCACTATGTAAGAAAGGCCTGGCAAAATGTATTAGGAGAGAAGACAAAATTGACTTTGCTTTATGATGTAGCTCATAACATTGCTAAGATTGAAGAACACGAAGTTAACGGTAAGAAAATGAAATTATGCGTTCATAGAAAAGGAGCAACAAGGGCTTTTCCACCAGGACATCCTGAAGTTCCAGAAAGATATCGAGAAGTTGGCCAGCCAGTTTTGATTCCAGGAACAATGGGAACAGCCTCTTATGTGTTAGCGGGGACTGAAAAATCAGCTGAAGCTTGGTATACTGTATGTCATGGAGCAGGGCGTACAATGTCTCGGCGGGCAGCAACAAGAAGATTTCCGGGAACAGAGGTAGTTGAAGATTTGGAAAATAAAGGAATTATTGTAAAATGTAGAAGTTTTAGAGGAATAGCTGAAGAAGCTCCACAAGCTTACAAAGACATAGAAAGCGTGGTTGATGTTGTCCATAATGCTGGTCTCTCTAAAAAAGTAGCAAGATTAGTTCCCTTAGCTGTTATTAAGGGAGAATAAAAATTATAATTTTAACTTCTCTAAAGTTTCATTTTCTAAAACATGAGAATTAGAATTTCATTTAGATATTTGGGCGATATTCATAATTCATGTTGTCTTCATGGCAAAGAAAAAACTTCCCAAAAGCCTTCGCAAATATATTCGAAGAGAAAAAGCTCGTATTCGCCGGGAAGTTTTTGATATAGAAGAACAGGAAAAATTAATTAATGAACTTTACAAAAAATTGCTACCTCAGGCCTCAGCAAAAGTAGAGAAAAAGAAAGAAACTGGCTAAGAAGTCAGTTTTTTGTTAAGATAGAAGTGAAATTATGAAAAAATTTTTTGGATGGAGAATTTTTTTCTGGGAAGCTCTTTTGTTTTCCTTAACCTTGGGGCTAGGAATAGCCACAGCTTTTAGGGCAAGCAATATTTTAGAAAAAGAAGAGGTTCTTTTACCTTCAGTTTCCTTTCCTCAGTTTTTATTGTATTTTTTCCTAGCTAATCTTTTTGTTTTCTTGATTTTATTTTTTGGTCCCAAGCAAGGGAAAGGATTTGTTTTAAGGACTGTCTTTTTGTTTTCGATAGGATTGTCTACTCTTCTTTTAATTAATACCTGGATCCCAAATATTTTTTCTTTTGTTTTAACTTTTCTTTTAATTTTTCTTTGGTTGAAAAAGCCTTCGGTTTTAGTTCACGATCTGGTTATGGTTTTTTCTATGGCCGGGGCAGGAAGTATTTTGGGCCTGAGGATTGAACCTGAAATTGTTGTTACCCTTCTTTTGTTTTTTTCTATTTATGATTTCATTGCTGTTTATAAAACAGGACACATGGTAAAAATGGCAAAAGAGATGATAAAAAAAGGAGCTATCATAGCTCTTATCGTTCCCTCCAAAATTTCTGATTTTAAAGGTGAAATTGGGCAAGTAAAACCTGGAGGAAAGTACTTAATTCTTGGAGGAGGGGACATTGTTTTTCCTTTGCTATTTTGCTCCTCTTTGATTTCTGAAGGAATTTTGAGTTCCTTAATCGTTGCCAGCTTTTCTGTTTTAGGTCTTTTGGCTAGTTTTTTAATCTTTATAACTCAAAAGAGAAGAAAACCCATTCCTGCCTTGCCTCCAATTGCTTTGTTTTCAATAATAGGGTTTTTGATTACTAAAATTCTTTAATCATATAGGTATCTTTTAGTCTATAACCTAACTTTTTGTGATAATATTCTCTTGCTCCAACTCCAGAAATGACGGCTATTTTTGAGAGCCCAAACTCCTCTTTGGCGATTTTTTCAGCCTCTTTCATCAATTTTTTTCCCAAACCTTTGTGTTGAGGAGCTAATTTTCTTTCTGAAATTGGAACCTGGGGACCAAAAGTTTGTAATTCTCTGACAATGGCTGTTCCTTCTAACACTTTTATAAAATGGGGCTTATTGGAAAGATAAGAAGAGGGAATTCTTAATCTTAA
>JAUWXI010000019.1 GCA_030616435.1 Candidatus Parcubacteria bacterium
TTCAACTACTAAAACTTTTTTCAGTCTGCCAGTGGGCGGATTTAAAAATCTTTTAATTTTCTCTTTTGGTAAAGGATAAAAAAAGCCCAGCTTCAAAACCGGGATTTTTAAATTGAGTTCTTTTAAAGCTTCCATTACATATAAATGAGAAACCCCCGAAGCAATTATGCCAATTCCCGAGGCTAAGCCTCGGGACATTACGTTAATTTTGGATTTTTCGGAAATCTCCTTTTTTATTTTCCTGATTTTTGCAAAAAGTTCTTTTTTCATTTCAAGAACTCTTAGTGGCATTGTGACAAACTGATGCGGATCTTTGATGAATCTTCCTTTTCTTTGGCCTCGGACAATCTTTCCAAGTTTAACAATCCCACCTTGCAAAGCTACTCTTGTGGTTTCTCGAATCATCACTGGGATTTTATATTTTTCTGAAAGTTCAAAAGCAAATTTTGTAAAATCTTTACATTCCTGGGGAGTGGCGGGAGTTAAAGTTGGAATATGAGCTAAATGGCTATAAGCTCTGGAATCTTGCTCTGATTGGGCAGAGCTTGAGCAACCTGGGTCATCAGCAACTAAAATTACCATCCCTCCCTTAACTCCAGAATAAACTAAGGGTATTAAAAAATCTGAAGCCACATTCAATCCAAAATGTTTCATTGCTACCAAAGACCTTAAACCACAGAAACTGGCTCCTGCTGCAGCCTCCAGAGCTACTTTTTCATTAGTTGAATATTCAAAGTAAACTCCAATTTTCCCTCCAATTTTTGAAAAAGTATCTCCAACCTCAGAAGCTGGAGTGCCAGGATATGTAGAAACAAATTGAACGCCTGATTCCAAAGCTCCTCTAACAATAGCTTCATTACCTAAAAGAATTATTTTTTTGCCAGGTTTTTTTAATAAAATTTCTTCCATAAATTATTCTACGGTGACACTTTTTGCTAAGTTGCGGGGTTTATCAGGATCACAACCCCTTAACACTCCCATATAATAAGCGAAAAGTTGAAGGGGAACAAGGGTTAAAATAGGATTTAAGGGTTCTAGAGTTTTTGGAATATAGATTACGTCATTCACCAACTCTTTAATAGCTCTGTCACCTTGGCTGGCAATGGCAATTATTTTTCCTGATCTTGCCTTTATCTCTTCAATATTGGAAATCGTTTTTTCATAAACAGAATCTGAAGGACAGACAGCTACGGTGGGAAAATTTTTATCAATCAATGCAATTGGGCCGTGCTTCATTTCCCCGGCACCATAACCTTCAGCATGAACATAAGAAATTTCTTTCAACTTCAAAGCTCCCTCTAAAGCAATTGGAAAATTATATTTTCGGCCAATAAACAAGAAATTTTCAAAATCTTTGTATTTTTTAGCCAGCTTTTCAACTTGAGAGGCTCCCTTTAAAATAGTTTTAATTTTTTGAGGAACTACCTTTAGTTCTCGAATAATTTTTTGGCCAGCTACTTTTGATAGATGGCGCTGTCGAGCCAAAAACAAGCTTAAAAGTGAAAATACCACTAATTGAGAGATAAATGTCTTGGTAGAGGCTACGCCAATTTCTAAACCCGCATGATTGTAAATACCGACATCTGTCTCTCTGGCCAGAGAAGAACCTACTATATTTACCACTCCCAGCGTTAAATTTCCTCTCTTTTTAACTTTTCGCAGAGCTGCTAAGGTATCGGCTGTTTCACCAGACTGAGAAATAAATAAGTAGGCAGTATTTTTATCAAATGGTTGTTTTTTGTAGCGGAATTCGGAAGCATATTCAACCCTTGTTGGAATTTGAGCATATTCTTGAAGTAAATATTCACCAACTAAACTGGAAAAATAAGAACTGCCACAAGCACAAATAATTAACCTTTTAATATCTTTCATTTTATCACTTATCCCTTCTAATCCTCCTAATCTAACCTGACCTTCTTTTAAAACTAATCTCCCTCGTAAAGCATTTTCCACTACTTCTGGAGCCTCAAAAATCTCCTTTAACATAAAATGGGGGAAGTTCCCTTTTTGAACTTCTTCAATATCCCATTCCATTTTTTCAATGGTTTTTTTAATAATTTTTTGATTAAAATCAATAACACGACATTCAGATGGAGTCAAAACTGCTATTTCCCCATCATTAAGGTAGATTATCTTTTTTGTAAAACCAGCAATTGCTGCTTTATCTGAAGCTACAATATTCTCTCCTTCTCCTATACCAATTAAAACAGGGGAGGAATTTCTAGCAGCAACAATTTTCCCTGGATCATCTTTTGAAATAATAGCTAATCCATATGTCCCCCTAACAAATTTAAGAGCTTTTTGAACCGCTCTTTCTAAATTCCCATTAAAAAATTTTTCAATTAAATGAGTAATTACTTCGGTGTCGGTCTCAGAAGAAAACCGATGTCCCTCTTTCATCAATTTTTCCTTCAAAATCTTATAATTTTCAATAATTCCATTGTGAACTAAAAAGATATTCTTCTGGCAATCAGAATGAGGGTGAGCATTAGTCTTTGTGACTGCCCCGTGAGTAGCCCAGCGGGTGTGAAGAATGAAAGGGTTTCCCTTAACTCTTTTTTTAGAGAACTCTTTTTCTAAGTTTGATATTTTACCTACTGTTTTTAAAACAAAGATTTTTTTCTTCTTGGAATTTAAAACCGCCATTCCTGCTGAGTCATAGCCTCGATATTCTAACTTCTTTAAAGCCTCAAGGCCAATTTTAGGATTATGATTCTTGCCAATGTAACCAACAATACCACACATAAAACTTAGAGAACGATATTAATTAGTTTTTCTGGAACAAATATTATTTTTTTAATTTTTTCTCCTTTTATCCGCTTTTGAATTTTTAGAGAAGATAGAGCAGTTTCTTTTGCTTTTTTTTCAGAAATACCTGCTTCAACCCCAATTTTATCTCTCACTTTTCCATTAATCTGAATGATCAATATGATCTTTTCCTCTTTTATTAATTCTGAATCATATTCTGGCCAAGATTGTTTGTGAATAGAGAACTCTTCTCTAAGCTTTTCCCAAAGCTCTTCTGTAATATAAGGAGCAAAAGGAGCTAAAACCTTTAAGACATTCACCAAATCATTTTTTGAAATTCTCTTACCCTTAACTTCGTTTAAAAATTTCATCAATTTTGCTACTGCTGTATTGAATTTAAAATTATCAATATCCTCTCCCACTTCTTTAATTAAGCGATTGACTAAAATCTTAATCTCTTTTTCGCTCTCTTTATTTTTCCTTTCTATCTGAGATAGGGCCCAACCCCAAAACCTTTCCAAAAACCTCCTCACCCCTTTAATTCCCGTTGTACTCCAAGGGAAAGTACCGTTGTAAGGACCCAAGAACATTAAGTAGATCCTTAGGGCATCCATTCCAAGATCTTTTACATCTTCTGGAGTAATCACATTACCTCTTGATTTTGACATTTTGTGGCCATTCTCTCCTAAAACCAGGCCATGGGTCTTGCGTTTCAAATAAGGTTCTTTTCCGGGTGCTACTCCAATATCGTTTAAGAATTTGTGCCAAAATCTTGAATATAAAAGATGCAAGGTTGTGTGTTCTGCTCCTCCTAAATAAATATCAACCGGCATCCAATATTGAAGTTTTTTGTAATCTGCTAAAGAATGGTCATTTTTTGGATCACAATACCTCAAAAAATACCAAGAAGAACCTGCCCAATTTGGCATAGTATCTGTTTCCCTTAGAGCTTCACTTCCACAAAAAGGACATTTTGTTTTGACAAAATCTTTAATAGCAGCCAGGGGAGATTTTCCGGTTCCTGTAGGCTCATATTTTTCAACCTCAGGTAATTCAACAGGTAATTGATTTTCTGGCACCGGGAACCAACCTGCCAGTCCTTCAGAAATCTTAAATAGAGATTTAAAATTCTTTCCTTCTTCTGTATCCCAAAAAGTTATTCCTTTTTGAGCGCAATTTTGGCAAAAAATCATTGGAATTGGCTCTCCCCAATAATGCTGTCTCGAAAATATCCAGTCTCTGATGGAGTACTCAATCCTCTTTCTTGCCAGTCCTTTTTCTTTCAAATCTTCATAAATTTTTTCTTTAGCTTCTTGGAAAAAGAGACCATTGTATTTTCCAGAATTAACTAACTTTCCCTCACCTGGATAGGCTTCTTTTTTAATATTACCTCCTGAAATTACTTCCCTTATCTCCAAATTGTGTTTTTTGGCAAATTCCCAGTCTCTTTGATCGTGTCCTGGAACGCCCATTATGGCTCCTGTGCCATAAGTCATCACAACAAAATCTGCTACAAAAATGGGGATTTTCTCTCCTGATAAAGGATTTAAAATATAAGAGCCTGTGAAAACGCCAGTTTTTTCTCTCGTTTCAGCAATTCTCTCAAGTTCCATCTTTTCTTTAGCTTCTTTAATATATTTTTCAACTTCTTTTTTGTGTTCAGGTTTTATTAATTCTTTTAGCTGAGGGTGTTCTGGAGCCAAAACAAAAAAGCTAGTCCCAAACAAAGTATCAGGTCTTGTTGTAAAAACTGGAATAACTCTCTCAGTCTCTGATAAGGGAAAACTTATTTCAATGCCTTCAGAACGACCAATCCAACTCCTTTGGGAAGCAATAACAGATTCTGGAAAATCAACCAAGTCCAACTCATCAGCTAATCTATCAGCATAAGCTGTAATTTTTAAAAGCCATTGGGAGAGTTTTTTCTTTGTAGCTTTAGTCCCACACCGCTCACATCTACCATCAACAACTTCCTCATTAGCCAAGCCTATTTTACAAGAAGGACACCAGTTAATATCCATTTCTTTTTTGTAGGCTAAACCGTGCTTAAAAAGTTTTTCAAAAATCCATTGAGTCCATTTATAATAATTAGGATCAGTAGTATTAACTTCTCTATTCCAATTGTAGTCAAAAGCTAATCTTTTCATCTGTTCTTTGAATCTATCTGTACTTTCCTGGGTTACCACCTTAGGATGAATGCCGGTTTTTAAGGCATAATTTTCAGTTGGTAAACCAAAAGCATCCCAGCCCATGGGATAAAGAACGTTTTTGCCTTCCATTCTTTTCTTCCTGGCAAAAATATCCATTAAGGTAAAAGTGAAAGCATGGCCTACATGAAGTCCTTCTCCTGAAGGGTAGGGAAACTCAACTAAAGCATAAAACTTAGATTTCTTTGAAAAATCAACAGCCTCAACAAGTTTTTCCTTTTCCCAAATCTTCTGCCATTTTTGCTCAATTTTTTGAGGATTATACATCATTTTGATAAGTTATTTTAACTCACTAATTTAGCTCTGTAAACCCAAAAGATTATATAAATATAAGCAAAGTAAGAGTACTTCATGTAAAAAGCCCATCTAAAACTTTTCGGATGGGCTTTTTCATTTTAAAACTTTTAAGAGATCCGGGAGTTCCTCCCACTCCTTTATTACCTTTTCTGCCCCAGCTTCCTTTAGAATCTCCAAAGGTAGAGTATTGGTAATCCCAATTGGGTAAATACCGAAAGATTTTGCCAAAATCATATCATGAGTAGTATCACCTACCCAGAAAGAATTTTCACAAAAGTCCTTAAGGTCTTTCCCCGAAAATTCCGCAAATCGAGAAGGGTGCTCCTTTTTCGGTAGAATATCTGCTCCTAGTATCATCGTAAAACACTGAAGCAATCCTAATCTACTTAGTCGTTCTGCTGTACTGTGTGTTTTCGACACAGTACTTACAAACAACCTCACACCGTTTTTAGAAAGATCTTCTAAAACCTCTCTTGCGCCTCTATAAATTTTGACTTTCTTTCTGTCTGTAAAATCAGATAGATCAAAAAATAATCTATCCAACCTCACGGCCAATTTCTCATAATTTTTCAACAGAGGTAACCTTTGAAACACAGTACAAGAGGAAAGCATGTATAATAAATCAGGATTGTTAAATCGCGAAATTAAGCCCATTATTTTCCTGAAGAACTCCTTCGAGTTAGCTAAAGTTCCATCCCAATCGAAAATTCCAAACTGCCACACTCATATCACCTTCTTTCTGAAAATTAAATTTTTAAATAGCTACAGATATTTTATAACAAATATGCTCAAAAGTCAAACTCTTAAATGAATTATTTCCCTCTTATTTCAATCTCGGAAACAAAGCCTTTCCTTTTTTAATTTTAAATTTCCAAGGTTTTTCCTCTGGTTTTATTCCCAATTGATTAGAAATGGTTTTTGAAGTTTCGGGTAAAAAAGGTTTTAAAAGCTGAGAAATTTCAGATAAAGCAAATAACAAATTGGTAATAGTCTTTTTGTTTTTTTCTTCCCAGGGTCTTTTCTTCTCAATATATCGATCACAAAAACTTATCAATTCCCAAATAGCTATTAAAACTTCATTAAATTTAAATTCTTCAAAAGCCTTTTCATATCCCTTTTTAACCCTATTGATTTCATCTTCAATTTCAGATTCACACTTTATACTGTGGGCCTTGTTTTTTGCTTTCTCTGCCATTGTCAAAACTCTGCCAAC
>JAUWXI010000014.1 GCA_030616435.1 Candidatus Parcubacteria bacterium
GGTAATTATCAAGAGCTAATGTACAGACTCCATTAAGACAACCGTACTCACACTTTTGTACTAACTGCTCATCCAGGTAAGGATTGCTAAAACAAGAACTTCCTGAACAGCCCCGATCATAACAGGTTCTCTTATGATAAATATCATCGCCTTTACAGTAATTGCCACTCCATGCTTTACAATAATCAGTGCCACAGTCTGTATAATTTCTCCAACCATAATAATCATAACAAGAACGTCCTGAACAGCCTTTATAGTGATATTGCCTTTGACGCCAATTACCCGAACAACGATAGCTATTAGTCCAACTACTTGAGCCACAGTTTTGATAGTTTTTCCACTGGCTTATGTCATAACATTTATTATTACTACACCCTTCGGCTACATATCTCCTTTGACGCCAGCTCCCTGAACAACGATAATCATTAGTCCAGCGACCACTGCCACAGTATTGATAGTTCTTCCACTGGCTTATGTCATAACACCTATTATTTCTACACCCTTCGGCTACATATCTCCTTTGACGCCAGCTTCCTGAACAATGATAATCATTAGTCCAGCGACCAGTACCACAGTTCTCAATAGTGCTCCAGCCACTCCATTCACAGCACTTGTCCCTATCGACTTTATATCTATCACAGGTTCTCTTTTGTCTATATCTACCATTACATCTGTATTGATAGCTCCCACAAGAACATTCATTTCTGCAGGAAGGAGCAACAAGTTTACAGTTATCCTTACAATAAAAAAACCTAGCCCCAGCTGATAAACAAGGGTATGGTTTACACTTTCCCCCAACCGGACGGCATGGTTTGACGATGAATGTACCACAATCTTTGATCCGATACCAACATCCTCCAACATGATACCTACAGCCATACCAGCCACACCTACACTTGTATATGTACGTACCACAGTTTGTGTAACCGGTACAGGTCACAGCTGAGACCAGAGAAGGAAAAAACCAAAGACAGATTAAGGATATTAAAAGGATTTTAAGGATTTTTTTCATTGTTTTTTGATTTCAAAAAATGTGCTTTCTTGTTTATTTCGGTATTCAGTGAAAAGCTCATAAGTTTTCCTTTCTTGAAAATCAAGCTCCTCTTCTGGATGAGTTAGATAATAAAGATTTCGAAAAAAGAACCAGTCAGCTGCTTGAGAAACAATAACTTCTTCCCCCTCTTTTATTATAGAAGGTTTAATATATAAAAAAAGATTGTAATTTTCTCCATCAAATGAAGTTCCTGCAGAGTAAAGAACTTTTTCTTCAAATATGTAAAGGGAAAAGGGTTGCTCTTGGTCAGTAAGATGAATTATTAGTTTTTTTGGTTTAACAGTCCTAATTTTTCCAAAGAGGCCTACTTTTTCCCAAAATCCAAATTCTAAAAGGATTTTTTCAAGTTCTTCCTTATCTTTAAGATTAAAAGAGATATCTGGAATTTGACTTTCAGCTAAAACAACCCTTTTTTCAGGAATGATTTCTTCTTTAACAATCTTTTCTTTTGGAAATTGGAAAAAGAAAAAAGTAAGAAAGAAAAGCCCAAGAAGAAAAATTCCAGCAATAATGATAACTTTTGAAGAAAACCTTTTCATTCTAATTTTTTAGACCGGAGGTCGCAAAGGTTCTGCCGAAGGCAGGTTCTTTATTATATCATTATATTAGAAAAAAACCACAAGTTAAGTCAAGTCAAGTTTTAAAAAGAGAGCCTGCTTGAATGAACAAGCAGGCCTTTTCTTTCAATTATCCCCTTTCAATGTCAAGATACCAAGAGGTGGGACAAAGTTGAGGTCCTGCGGTTTTTCGAGCTCCTCATGGATCTTTCTATAGAAGTTATATTCTTCCTCTGAAGGAGTTTCCCACCAAGCTTGAGTCTTACCTGGGTCAATCTGGTCCCATCCTAGTATTTCAGGATGGAACTTCAGGATGAAAGCCATCCATTCAAGATCGCCTGAGACAAAATACCTTCCTCTTTGCATGTTTAGTGCTTCCTCAAGGAGTGGGGGACACCAGTAGGCGATAAAGCGCAGCCCTCCATCTAGTCTTTTAACGAAGGCAAAGCTTCCACAAGGAATTCCCTCCTCATCCCAGAGCGGAAGATAAAGAGGTCCTGTCTCTTCTTCTTTTGTGGAAACGTACTTGAAAATCACTTCCATAGGTTTTGTGGTATCAACGTAGCAAAACTTTGGAAGCCCTCTTTGGGTGTCCCGGAGAATTATTTTCTTCCCTTCTAGTGAATCAAGGATTCCCTCAATGACCTGATTAAAGCATTCTTCAGAGCTTTTACAATCTATTTTTTCAAAGAAGGTTTCAGGCAGATCGTCTGATAGCGTAACCCTCAAATCTCCAGGAAAACTTTCGTCAGTAATGAGAACTGCTTGACCATACCTCTCTTGATACTTTGCCTTGTAGGTAAAATATTTTTCCGGGATTATTTCTTCTTCGGGAGTTTCTTTTTCGGGAGTTTCAACAGCTTCCTCTTCAGATATCTCAGTTTCAATATGACCCTCGGTTTCAGCTTCAATGGGAACAGACTGAGTAGTTGCTTCTTCAGAAGTTTCAACAAGAGCTTCAGTCTCAGTTATTAGCTTTGCGCAACCAGAGATCACGAAAATCACTATCATAACTAATCCTGAAATTATCTTTCTTAGTTTTTTCTTTTTCATTTCTTTCACCTCTTTCTTTATTTAACTATCCTTATTTAATTAAAAATGATCTATTAGCTATTTTCATCTTAACAGAATTAAGGAATTTTGTCAAGAATTAAATATGATAGCTTCTCTTTTTAGACAATCAAAATATGCCTCTGGGGATATTTTTCGCTAACGCTCAAAATATGCTATAATATCATCATGTGGAAAACTCATCAATTGTTGTAGTAGTTGGCTCAAAAGCAGAATATGTTATAATTTAAATGAAGAAGAAAAAGGTCGAGATAAAAATAACTAGATAATAAACCGGATATAAATTATGCAAAAGAAGAACTTAGGATTAATTATTATTGTTGGATTAGCAGGAATAGTCCTGATTTTTTATGGCGGTTATCTATTAGGCGGTAAAGTTGCCCTCCAACTTCAAGAAGAGCAAGAAATCTCAAAATTGAATGAATTGTTAACATCAGAAGCAATTGAGTGGGATCTTACCACTAATGGTGCTGTAAAAACAATCTTTGATCACAGTTTAGAAATTATAGGTTTTACTGAAACAGGAGAAGAAGCATTCACTTTAGTAGTTCCTATTAGTCAAGATGCTGAGATTGTTTCTGAATATGTTTTGCCAGAAGGAGCCCCTGAAGAAGAAGTGAAAGGAACAATTTCTACAGTTGAAGGAAAAGAAATCAAACTGGGAGAGAAAAGGATAGAGTTTGACGAAATAGAAATAGAAGATAGTGTATTTATTCAGTTAAATTTGAAACAGGACTACACAATAGAAGGAATTAGAGTTCGAGTATTTCCTTCACTTTTACTACCTATAGAGTAGTGCTAAAATAGTATTAAACAGGAATTATTTTAGGTTTTACTGGAGAAAGCTATTACTGCTGCCCAAACTTGTTTTGCTCCGGCTTTTTTTAACACTTTTGCTGCTTCTTCTAAGGTAGCTCTTGTTGTACAGACATCATCAATTAACAAAATCTTTTTTCCCTTAACTTTTTCAGGTAAATGACAGGAGAACACTCCCTTAATGTTCTCTTTTCTCTTTTTTAGGTCTTGAATTTTCATTTGGGGTTCTCTTTCTTTTTCCCGAATTAAGAAGTTTTCCACAGGCAATTGAGAAAATTTTGAAATTTCTTTTGAGATTTCTTCTGCTTGATTAAAACCTCTCCATTTTAACCTTCTTTTTGTTAAAGGGATAGGAACCAAAACAAATTGAGAATTGTCCAAGGCCCGACCTTGGAAGAAGCCGGTTAAGAGAAAATGGGAAATTAGGACTTTCGCTAAGGGTTGGGCTAATTCTTTAGCAAAGGATTCGTATTTGAATTTCAAAATTAATTTTTTTACCAGAGGATTGTTGTAATCTACAGCCCAGAATAGGCCTTCAAGACTTGTTTTTCTTTTGCAAAAATCATGGGTTTTAAAATCAAATGTCACTTTTCCACAAACAGGGCAAAAATTCTCTTCTTGAATTTCCAATAGAGCCTGGCAATCCTGACAAAGCCAGGTTTTTTCTTTTCCACAGCCCAAACAGAATTTAGGAAAAAAAACGTCTAAAAGAAAGTTTTTTAACTTCTTAAAGTTTCTCATTTTCTTCAAATTAGTATATAATAAATAAAATTAGTGTATAATAGATAAGTAGTAAATAGAAAAAGTATGGTGAAATTTCCTTTTAGAGTTCTTCCAAAAAGGTCCTTAGGGGTTGATATTGGAACCTGGGCAATAAGAATTGTTGAGCTTTCAGAATGGAAAGGAAGAATAAGACTTGAGAATTATGGGGAAATCAAGACCTTGCTTCTTTCTGAAAAACCATTTAAAATGTTTAAAAGGAGTGCTCTTTTGCTTCCTGCTCATAGGACGGGTGAATCTCTGAAAGAACTTTTGAAAAAAGCAGGTGTAAAGAGTAAGGGGGTTTCCTTTTCAATCCCTGACTTTTCAACCTTTTTTACAGCTATTGATTTTCCCTCAATGGGAAAGAAAGAATTGGAAGATGCTGTAAGATATGAAGCAAGAAGGCACATCCCCTTACCCTTATCAGAGGTAGTTTTGGACTGGCAGCTTATTAATAAAAAAGTTCCTCCGGAAAAAGAAAAGAAAGAAGGGAAAGAAGGGAAAGAAGGGAAGGTAAGGGTGCTTCTAGTTGCTGTTCCCAAAGAGGTTATTGGACAGTATCAAGGTACAGCTGAAGCTGCCCAACTGGAACTTTTTTCTCTTGAAGCTGAGGTTTTTTCTCTAATAAGGGCTTTGAGAGGAGATCTTGCAAAGATATCAGCTTTAATAGAAATCGGTGCCCAAAGTACTACTGTAAGTATTATTGAAGGGGAAGAATTAAAGACCACTCACAGTTTTGATGTCTCAGGAAATGAGTTAACCCAGACCCTGTCCCGCTCTCTTGAGATAGGTTATGAGGAGGCAGAAGTTTTAAAAAAGATCAAAGGAATAAAATCAGAAGGGTCTGTTAAAGAAGTCTTGATGCCCCTTATTGACCTGATTCTAACTGAGACAAAAAGGGTTTTGGAAAATTTTGTAAAAGAGGAAGAAAGGAAAGTGGAAAAACTTATTTTAGCAGGAGGAACAGCTTTACTTCCTGGTTTAAAAGAATATTTTTCAAAACAATTAGGAAAAGAAATAATATTAGCTAATCCTTTTAAAGAATTTTTCTATCCTGCAATATTGGAAGAAACTTTAAAAGACATAGGCCCCACTTTTGCTATAGCCACTGGAATAGCAAAAAGAGCTTTAGAATAATATGGCTATTGAAATCATTCCAAAACCAAAAATTGAAGTTCCTGCAAGGGAAGATATTTTGTTTGTTCTTTCCCTTGTTTTACTTATTCTCTCTTTGGGGGCTTTCTTTGGTTTGAATTATTACCAGAAGAAGAATTCAAAAACTCTCAGAGACTTAGAAGAAATCTTAACAAGAGAGAAGACAAAAGAGGAAATCACCCTAGAACAAAAAGTGTTAGAGATAAAAGAGAAGATAGAGAAAATTTCCCTTCTTCTTCCTTCTCACAAAAAGAGTAGTAACCTTTTTAGCTTTTTAGAAAGGGGTACCCACCCTAAAGTCTTCTTTAGTGACCTTGAGCTAAAACCAGAGAAAGGAAGAGTAGAACTTCAGGGCAAGGCAGAAGATTTTAGGATTTTAGGCCAACAACTCTCAATTTTTAAAAAAGAAGAACTTATTGAAGAGTCAGAGCTTCTAAGGGCTAGCATAGGAGAGGAGGGAAGAATAGAGTTTTCAATCAATCTTTCTTTGAAACCTGAAATTTTTAAATAGCATGGAAAAACCAATTTTCATTTTTATCTTCTTTTTATCAGCCCTTATTCTCTCAGCTTTCTTTACATTTCCTAAATACCAGGAGGTAATGAACCTCAAAAGCCAGATTGAAGCAAAAAGGACAGTCTTACAATACAAAGAAGACCGTCTTTTACAGCTTAAGGATTTGGAGGAAAAGTTAGAATATTACAAAGAACCTTTAGAAAAATTAGATTCAGTTTTACCTAAAGATCCTGATTTACCTAACCTTTTTAACTTTTTAGAAAAAACTGCTTTAGAAAATGGCTTAATTTTGGGAGAGATAAGTTCTTTTACTGTTTCCCCTCCTAAAACAAAAGAACAATTAGGACAGGCTTCTGTTACCTTTTCTCTTTCAGGTTCTTACTCCTCTTTTAAGAATTTTCTTGATGCTCTGGAAAAATCAGCCAGATTAATTACATTAGAAAACCTTTCTTTTTCTTCTCCTGAAGAGGGAGAAACTTTTAACTTTGATTTAATAATTAAAGTTTCCTTTTATTCATGGTAAAGATTCTACAAAGAAAATACATAATTTTAGGAGCAGCTCTTTTACTTTCCTTTTTGGCTTTCCTTTTAGTTCAAAAGGTGTTTTTTAAAGAGGAAGTTAAAAAGGAAATTCCACCACCAAAAATTGAGATTGATTTTCGGGTGCTGGAGAGTCAGGCTCTAAAGGAACTTGAACCCTTTGAGAAAATTGAACCCTTTGAAGATCAAATTGGTCGAGAAAATCCATTTCTACCTTATTAAGAGCTATTACCTAACACCTATATGGATCTTATTCAACAATTAGTTAAAAGAGGAGTTTTGGAGAAAAAGGAAGCTACCTCTTTGCAGTTTGAAATAAAGAGCTCAGGGAAAAAGCCAGAGGAGATACTTTTGGAAAAAGGGGTGGTTACAGAAGACTTTTTGTTTAGTTTAAAAAGTAAAAACTTAAATATTCCTCTAAGAAAAGTTGAAGAGGGAGGTGTTCCCCTGAAAGTGTTGGAGCAGGTTCCAGAGGAGTCAGCCCGTTACTATCAGATAATTCCCCTGGCGAGAAAAGACAAAGTTCTTGAGGTGGGCATGGTTTATCCTGAAGACCTGGCCGCCAAGGAGGCCTTAAAGTTTTTGGCTCGTCATGGGAAGTTTGAGTACAAAGTTTTTTTGATTACAAAAAGCAACTTTGAAAACCTTTTAAAAGAATACAAAACTCTAAGAAGAGAAGTGGGTAAAGCCTTAGAAGAATTTGAGGTTGAGTTTGAACCCGAAAGGATTGAAAAATGGCCTAAGACAGTTGCCGAATTTGAAAAAATGGCAGAAGAAAAACCCATCAGTAAGGTAGTAGATGTGGTTTTAAGACATGCTGTTGAAGGAGAATCTTCAGATATCCATATTGAACCCCAAAAAGCAAAGGCAAGAGTTCGTTTTAGGGTTGATGGAGTTTTACACTCTTCTATCTCTCTACCCTTGGGTGTTCTCCCATCAGTTGTTGCTAGAATTAAGATTCTTTCAAATTTGAGAATTGATGAAACAAGGATTCCCCAAGATGGAAGATTTTCAAAAGAAATTAGTGGAAAGGCAATTGATTTCAGGGTTTCTACATTTCCTACCAGCTTGGGGGAAAAAGTAGCCATTAGAATTTTAGATCCCAAAGAAGGATTGAAAGATTTTAGAGAACTGGGACTGGAAAGAAGAAATTTTGAGATTGTCCAAGAGGCCGTTAGGAGACCCCTTGGAATAATTTTGGCAACAGGGCCTACAGGTTGTGGTAAGACCACAACCCTTTATGCCATTTTAAACCTTCTAAACAAAGAAGGAGTAAACATTGTTACCTTGGAAGATCCTGTTGAGTATTTTATTGAGGGGATAAATCAATCTCAGGTGAGACCAGAAATAGACTATGATTTTGCTTCGGGTTTAAGGCAGATTGTGAGACAAGACCCTGACATAATCATGGTAGGTGAGATCAGGGATGAAGAGACGGCAGACCTTGCCACCCATGCTGCCCTAACCGGCCATCTTGTTTTATCCACATTGCATACCTCTAATGCCCCGGGAGCGATTCCCAGATTGATAGACTTGGGAGTCAGGTCTTTCTTGATACCACCTACCTTAAGTATTGTCATAGCCCAGAGATTGGTAAGGGAAATTTGTCCTCATTGTAAGAAGAGAATAAGAGCTAAAGGCAAGATAAGATTATTGATTTTAAAGGAAGTTGAATCTCTTCCCCAGAGAATAAAAAAGGAATTTATAAAGAAAATTAAAACCCCTTACATTTATAGAGCTGAAGGTTGTAAAAAATGTAAGTTTAAAGGGCTTTTAGGAAGAACTGGTATTTTTGAGGTGCTTAAGATGACAGATAGCTTAGCAGAAATTATTTCAAAGGAGCCTTCTGAACTTAAAATCAGGAAAGAGGCCGAGAACCAGGGGATGATAACGATGAGGCAAGACGGAATCTTGAAAGTTCTTGAAGGAATTACAAGTATTGAGGAGGTAATAAGAGTAATAGGAGAAGAATAAAATGAATTACACACAAGAATTAAAAGAGCTTTTAGAGCTCACAATTAAACAAAGGGCTTCTGATCTACACATATCAGTAGGTCATCCTCCTGTTTTGAGAATTCACGGGCGTTTGGTGCCTTTGATAAAAAGGAAGAAGTTTTCTCCCGAAGATTCTCAGGGATTGGCCTTTGCCTTGATGACAGAGGAGCAAAAAGAGAAGTTTTTGCAATCAAAATCTCTTGACTTTTCTTACACCCTTGAAGACAGGGCCCGCTTCAGGATCAATGTCTTTTTTCAAAGAGGGGTCGTTTCTTCTGCTTTAAGGCTTGTTCCATCAAAAATTCCAACTATTGAAGAACTAAACCTGCCTCTAATCTTGCACCAGTTTGCAAAAGCAGCTCAGGGATTTGTTCTGGTAACAGGTCCCTCCAGCCATGGCAAGTCAACGACTTTGGCAGCTCTAATTGATGAAATAAATCACCAAAGGACAGACCATATTATAACTATTGAAGATCCTATAGAATACATTTTTGAAGATGACCGGGCCATTGTTGATCAAAGAGAACTCTCCAGAGATACCTTGTCTTTTGCTCAAGCCCTAAAGGAAACTTTCAGGCAGGATCCGGATGTAATAATGATTGGGGAAATGAGAGATCCTGAAACCATAGCTACTGCCATTGATGCAGCTGAAACCGGCCATCTTGTTTTTACTACTTTACATACCAATTCAGCTGCCCAAACCGTTCATCGGATTGTTAATAGTTTCCCTTCAGCTCAGCAA
>JAUWXI010000026.1 GCA_030616435.1 Candidatus Parcubacteria bacterium
CCTTGTATTGATTGTCACATTTTAATGTTAAAAAAAGCAAAATATATTTTAGAAAAAGGAAAATTTGATTTTGCAGCTACAGGCGAGGTTTTAGGTGAAAGACCGATGAGTCAAAACAAAAGGGCCCTAAAATTAGTAGAAAAAGAATCCTCTTTAAAAGGTTTTCTTTTGCGACCTCTTTCAGCAAAGTTGCTTGGAAAAACCATTCCCGAGGAAAAAGGCTGGATAGATAGAGAAAAGCTCTTTAATATTTCAGGCAGATCAAGAAAAAGGCAGATAACATTAGCTAAAAAATGGAAAATTAAAGAATATCCGACTCCAGCTGGAGGTTGCCTTTTATGTGATTTAGAATTTTCAAAAAGATTAAGAGAACTTTTTGAGAGATATCCAAAATTCAAAGGACAAGATATCGAGCTTTTGAAAGTAGGAAGGCATTTCTGGTTCTCAAAAAGTTTAAAAGATAAGCAAAAGAAAGTAAAAATTGTAGTAGGAAGAAATCATACAGAAAATCTTAAATTAAAGAAATTAGCCCAAAAGGGAGATATTTTGATAGAGTTAAAAGAACTTTCAGGCCCTACAACTCTGGTGAGAAATTATGGAAGAGGAAAAATCTCTTATGAAATTTTGGAGCAAGCTAAAGCTAAGACAAAACATTATTCGACAAAAGCTAGAAAGAAAAAAGAAGTAAAATTTAACGTCATTTCGCTAACGCTCAAAATATGAAATCAAAAAATTATGTAATTGGTGTAGATGGAGGAGGCACCAAAACAATAACTGCTTTAGCTGGTCTTGAAGGAAAAATTTTAAAGATGGCTAAATCAGGGCCTTCCAATTTAAGGAATTCAGGCATTAAAAGAGCTGTCTTGAATATAGGGGAAGGGATTTTGAAAGTCACAGAAAATTTTGAAGGCCAAATTGTTTCTTGTTTTATAGCTTTAGCAGCTGTAGAAGAAGAATATAGAGAGAGGAAAGAAGAAATTAAAAAAGCTCTTTTTAAGATTCCAGGGCTATCTAAAATTTTGAAAGGAAAATTAATTATTGGCTCTGACCAATTGACAGCTTTGAGGGCAGGAACCGATAAAAAAGATGGAGTCATTTTGATTGCTGGTACAGGAGCTGTTTGTCATGGCTGGTGGAAAGGAAAAGAAGCCAAAGTTTCTGGATGGGGCTGGTTAAATGATGAGGGCTCAGGTTTTTGGGTAGGTCAAAAAGCTTTTCAGGCAATTTTTAAGGCATCGGATGGAAGGAGTAAAAAAACCTTAATTAAAGAGGAAGTTTTTAAACAATTTAATGTGAAAAACAAAGAAGAACTGATGGCTAAGGTTTATGGTTCAATAGATTTACCAGAAGATAATTTTGTTAGAAATGTTTCTTTAATGAGCATTGCAGTAGATGAGGCTGCTAAAAAGGGTGATAGAGTAGCTAAAGAGATTTTTACTGAGGCAGCGAAAGAGCTGGCAAAGTCTGCTACTCAGGTTATTGAAAAACTAGGTATCGAAAGAGAAAAATTTCCTTTGATTTTTGTTGGGAAAATGTTTGAATCGAATATTGTTTTCAAAGAGGTTAAAAAAGCAATCAAAAAAGTAGCCCCTAATGTCAAATTCATCAGCCCCAAAGTAAAGCCTGTAATAGGGGCTGTAAAATTAGCCATAGAACAAATATTGGGAGATTAACAAAAGTGCCGCGGGTGGGATTTGAACCCACATGGACTTGCGTCCACAGCATTTTGAGTGCTGTGCGTAAACCAGTTCCGCCACCGCGGCCTATTTTCATCTTATCTTAAAATCTATTCTTTTTCAATGTGGTCGCATTCTGAGCACTTTATCTTCCCACCTTTATCTTTTACTAAAAGCGAGTCACATTTTGGGCATTTTTCACCTGTGGGTTCATCCCATAAAGCAAAATCACATTTGGGCCATTGATTGCAGGCATAAAATATTTTTCCTTTTTTGGTTTTCTTTTCAATTATCTCTCCTTTTTTACATTGGGGACATTCAATACCCAAGCTTTTTTCAATGGGAGCTGTATATTTGCATTTAGGAAAACCTGAACACCCATAAAACTTGCCAAACCTTCCAAACCTGATTAGCAAAGGCGCTCCACATTCTGGACACTTTTTATCTGTTTTTTCTATAGGCTTTTGTTTTTCTACTTCTTTATATTTTTGTTTTAAATTTTTTTCAAAAGGTGTATAAAATTCCCAAAGCACTGGCACCCATTTCTTTTTCCCTTCAGCTATTTTATCTAGGTCTTCTTCCATTTTGGCTGTAAATTGAATATCCACAATTTTGGGAAAGTGTTCTACTAAAAGGTTGCTTACCAAGACCCCGACTTCAGTTGGTTCAAATTTCTTTTTCTCGTTCTTTTTTATATAATTTCTCTTTTGAATAACAGAAATAATAGGGGCATAGGTAGAAGGCCTGCCGATCCCGTTTTTTTCTAATTCTTTGATTAAGGTAGCTTCTGTATATCTTGGAGGGGGTTGGGTAAAATGCTGGGAAGGGATTAGCTTTATAAGTTTTAAAATCTCATTAACTTCTAAAGATGGCAACTCCGTTTCCTCGTATTTAAGAGGATAAACTTTTAAAAATCCATCAAACTTGAGAATTTGACCTGTAGCTCTAAGCTCATAATTTTTTGCTTGGATATCGACTACAGTAGAGTCAAAAACGGCTTGGGCCATTTGGCAGGCAATAAACCTTTGCCAGATGAGTTCATAGAGCCTGGATTGATAGTCGTTGAGTCCTGCTTGAATCTTCACTTTCTCTGGCACTTTTTCTGGACTGGTAGGCCTTATGGCTTCGTGGGCTTCTTGGGCGGCCTTAGCTTTTGTTTTGTATGTTTTAAAGGTGCCTGCCCAATAGTTTTTTCCAAGATGAGTAATGATAAATTTCTTAGCAGCCTTTAAGGATTGTTGAGAAAGATTTAAGGAATCGGACCTATGATAAGTGATCAAGCCTCTTTCATACAAATTCTGGGCAATACCCATTGTCGTTTCTGCAGGAAATCTAAACCTTTGCCAGGCCTCTTGCTGCAGAGTGCTAGTAGTAAAGGGCGGCAGAGGATTTCTTTTTCTCTCTTTTTTCTCAATATTGATGACTTTGTATTCAGTCCCCTTTAAATCTTTAACAATCTTGTCTGCTTCTTTTTTCGATTTAATTCCTAATTTCGGAATAGTTTTCCCATCTTTTTTTGCTAACTTTGCTTTAAATTCGCCATTCTTCAACTTTTGGAGCAGAGCTTCAATTTCCCAGTATTCTTGAGAAACAAACGCTTTTATTTCCTTTTCTCTTTCAACAATCAATCTTACTGCTACTGACTGGACCCTTCCTGCTGACAAACCCCTCATCACTTTTCTCCACAAAAAAGGAGAAAGTTTGTAGCCCACGATTCTGTCCAAAATTCTTCTTGCTTGTTGGGCATTAACTAAGGCCATATCAATCTTTCTTGGATTTTTTAACGCTTGTTCAATAGCTTGCTTTGTGATTTCGTGAAAGACAATTCTGTCGTAATCTTTTTCCTTCAAGCTCAGGATATTTTTAACATGCCAGGCAATGGCCTCTCCTTCTCTATCCATATCTAATCCTAAAATTATCTGTTTAGCCTTCTTTTGCTGTTCTTTGAGGTTTTTGATTGTTTTTCTTTTCCCGGGAATTGTTACGTACTTTGGTCGGAAGTCTTTTTCAATATCAACTCCGAGCTTCTTTTGAGGTAAGTCTCTTATATGACCTAAAGTAGCAGCAAATTGATAATCTTTGCCCAAAAACTGCTTTAATGTTCTAGATTTTCGAGGACTTTCTACTATTATCAACTTCATATTATTTTGCTAATCCAAAAATATTTCTTCCCAAATTCCTTACTTTATTTTTAGTTTCCAAATGGGTCAAAGCACTAGCAACAATAGCTGCAGGGAGATTTGTTTTTTCAATGATTTTGTCAATACTTAAACTTTTTTCTTTTAGAACTTTTAAGATTAGATCTTCTTCAGGGGTTCTACCTTTTAATTCTCGAGATTTTAAAATCTCCTGTAGATTCAATTGCTCAGCAGAATTCAACTCTTTTAAAATATCATTGGCCGAGGTAACTAGCTTTGCTCCTTTTTTGATTAGAAAATTGGGTCCCCAAGAGTTTAAACTATGAATTGGACCTGGAATAGCAAAGATTTTTCTTTTTTGCTTTCTCGCCCAGTTAGCTGTGATTAAAGCCCCACTTCTCTTTTTTGCCTCAACCACTAATACGCCTAGGGAAAGCCCGGAGATGATTCTGTTTCTGGCCGGAAAATTTGATTTAAAGCCCGGCGTTTCGGGAGGAAATTCAGAAATTAAACACCCTCCCTTTTTAACGATTTCCCTAGCTAATCTTAAATTTTCCTGGGGGTAAATTGATTTTTCATCCAAACCTGTTCCCAAGACAACGATTGTTTTTCCTCCCCTTTCTAAAACTCCTTTATGGGCAAAAGTATCTATTCCTCTTGCCATTCCACTGACAATAATTAGACCAGCTTCTGTTAGGTTCCCAGCGATTTCCAAAGCCACTTGCTTTCCGTATGAAGAACATCTTCTGGTCCCCACGATTGCGAAACAAGGCTTATTAGGAAAGAGTTCTCCTCTTAGATAAAGGATTTTTGGTGGATCTTCAATTTTTCTTAAAAGCTCAGGATATTTTTTATCTCCTATTTCAATTTTCTTAATCTCTTCCATTTTTGATTTTTTACTATTTAATGAGGCTTAGTTCCCATTTTCATTTTTTCAATAGTCTGGGATATCATCTGGCAATACAGATTTAAACCAACCGCATTTATATTTCCAGATTGCTCTTTTCCTAAAATATTTCCTGCTCCTCGAATTTCCAAATCTCTCAAAGCAATCTGAAAACCGGATCCTAAGGTTTCAGCTTCTTTTAAAGCCTTTAATCTTTCTCTTGCCCTCTCTGTCAAGTTTTCAGCAAAAAAGAAAAAGGCAAAAGCTTTTTTATAGGATCTGCCAACTCTTCCTCGTATTTGATAAAGTTCTGCCAAACCCAATCTTGTAGCATCTTCTACAATTAAAGTGTTAACATTTGGAAAATCCAGACCTGCTTCAATTATAGTTGTAGCTATTAGTACGTCAACCTTTCCTTTTTGAAAGTCTGACATTACTTTGATTAATTCCTTCTCTTTCATTCTTCCGTGGGCGATTCCAAAATTAGCTTCAGGACTTAAATTCTTCAAAAACCTTTTAGTAGCTTCAATTGTTTCTACTCGATTATGTAGATAATAGACCTGGCCTCCTCTCTTCATCTCTTCTTGAATAGCTTTTTTGATTACCTTTTCTGAAAAAGGTAGAATATGAGTTTTTATCGAAAGTCTTCCTGGAGGAGGGGTTTGAATTAAACTAATCTCTCTTAGAGAGGAAAGAGCCAAATAGAGAGTTCTTGGAATAGGGGTAGC
>JAUWXI010000058.1 GCA_030616435.1 Candidatus Parcubacteria bacterium
TTTTTCTGAATTTAAAACAGCGACCGTGAATTCAGCAGGGTAATGAGTTTTTAAAAAAGCTGTTTGATAAGCAATAGTGGCATAAGAGGCGCTATGTGCGCGATTAAATCCATAACGGGCGAAGGGTAAAATCCACTCCCAGATTTTTTGAGCTATTTCCTCATTTATTTCATTTTTTATCATTCCCTCGACAAACTTTTCCTTTTGTTGTAGTAAAAGGGATTTTATTTTCTTTCCAACCGCCTTTCTCAGAACATCAGCTTCAGAGAGGGTGAGTCCTGCCAAATCTTGAGCTATTTGCATTAATTGTTCTTGAAAAATCAAAACTCCATAAGTTTTCTCTAGAATGGGTTTTAATTTTGGATGTAAATATTCTCTTTTCTTTTTCCTATGTTTTCTTTCTATATAGTTTGGGATGAGGCCTATTGGTCCTGGTCTATAAAGAGCTACCATTGCGATAATATCTTCAAAGGAGGTGGGTTTTAATTGCTTGAGATATCTTTTTAGCCCCTCGCTCTCTAATTGAAATACACTTGTTGTTTCTCCTCTTTGCAAAAGTTGGAAAGTTTTTTTATCGTTTAGGGGAATCTTTTTAAGATTGATTTCTTTTCCCTTTCTTTCTTTAACAAGATTTATAGTATTTTCAATAATGGTTAAGTTCTTTAAGCCCAAAAAGTCCATTTTTAAAAGCCCTAAATCTTCGATGGAATGCATTTCATATTGGGTGACAATTATTTTTTCTTTTTGGGTAGGATGTTGGAGAGGAACTAAATTTGTTAGGGGCTCCGGACTTATCACCACCCCGCAGGCATGAGTTGAGGCATGCCTTACCTTTCCCTCTAATTGTTTTGCCATATCAATGAGCTTTTTGGCTTTTTCATCCTCTTTATATAATTGACGGAATTCTGAAACCCTTTCTAATACCTTCTCGAGTGTGTATCCCATAGGAATTGTCTTTGCTATTTTGTCACAGTATCCATAAGGATATTTTAAAACCCTTCCTACATCTCTAACAACAGCTCGGGCTGCCATTGTTCCAAAAGTGATTATCTGGGCTACTTTGTCTCGGCCATATTTTTTTGAGACATACTCTATCACCTCGTCTCTTCTGGTATCGGTGAAATCTAAATCAATGTCAGGTGGTGAAATTCTTTTTCCAGAAAGGAACCTCTCAAATAAAAGGTCATGTTTTAAAGGATCGATTTCTGTAATATTCAAAACATAAGCTACTAAAGAACCAGCAACTGAACCTCTACCAGGACCTACAACAATTCCGTTGTTTTTAGCCCAATTGACAAAATCTTGAATAATTAAAAAGTAAGGGGCAAAGCCTGTTTTTTCAATTACAGAGAGCTCATAGTTTAAACGATTCCTGATTTCCTCATTCACTTTTTGATAACGATTTTTTAAATTTTTATAACAGAGCTCTCTTAAGTATTCACCAGTAGTTTTTTTGTTTGGGACTTCAAAATTTGGGAGTTTAAATTGCCCTAATTCAAATTCAAAGTTACATTCTGATTTTATTTTTTGACTATTTTCAATAGCTTGGGGAACATTCTTGAAAGATTTTGTCATTTGGTCAGGAGTTTTTAATGAAAAGTCATCGGCTATCATCGTCAACCTTTCAGGGTCATTTGGATCAGCTCCTGTATTTATTAACATTAAAATGTCCTGGGCCTTGGCATCTCCTGGTTTTAAATAATGGACATCATTTGTGGCTATCAAAGGAATTTCAAGTTCTTTTGAAAAAGAAATCAAAACCTTGTTTACTTTTTCTTGTTCTGGAAGATTGGGATGGTCTTGTAATTCCAGATAAAAGTTTTCTTTTCCAAAAATTTCTTTGTATTTCAAAGCCAAATTTTTTGCCTCTTCTATTTTCTTTGCCAGAATCAACTTTGGGATCTTTCCTTGAAGGCAGCCAGAAAGAGCAATAAGACCTTCTGCATATTGAGA
>JAUWXI010000049.1 GCA_030616435.1 Candidatus Parcubacteria bacterium
GCTCTTGCCAAGAGTGTTTTTCCTGTTCCCGGAGGGCCCATCAATAAAACTCCTCTTGGAATTCTTGCCCCCATCTCCAAAAACTTTCTTGGGTTTTTCAGAAAATCAACAATTTCCTTTAACTCCTCTTTTGCCTCTTTGAGACCTGCTACATCTTTGAAAGTAACTTTTTCTTTTGGATAACCTCCAGCCCCAAAAAGTCTGGCTTTAGCTTTTGTGAAATCAAAGGCTTGAAGAGCTCCTGCTCTTGCTTGTTTTAAAATAAGCCAAAAGATAATCCCCAAAATCAAAGAAGGAAGCAAAATCCCTAATAAAGTCGCCAGTTTAATAGAAAACCCTTGCTTCTCTTGTGTTTCTACCTCAATCTCCTTTAACTTTTCTCTTCCAACCCCATAGTTTATTAGAGATTCTGAAAGGGCTGATTCAGTTTCTTTTCTTGATTTGACCTTTTTTCCATCAATATAAATAACAGAAAGATCATCTCCTGAAACTACAATCTTTTCAACCTTTCCTTCATTTATATCCTCTGCTAATTTTGTCAAAGAGATTATACTTTCTTTTTCAAATGGTTGAAACAAAGAAAAAACTCCAGCAACCAAAAGAAAAATTATCAAGATAAAAAGAATGTTTTTTCCAAGATTTTTCATTTTAAAGCTTTCAATGATAAAAATACTTTAGAGCCTTCAATGTTTATTATTTTAGCTTTTATTTTTTGCCCTACCTTGACTATTTCTGAAGGGTCTTCAACTAATCCCTGATCAAGTTCAGAAATATGGATGAGCCCCTCAAGTTTCCCTTGGTGAAATTTTATAAAAACTCCAAAATCAGCTACTCCTGTTATCTTCCCCTCAATTACATCCCCTATCTTGTAATTTTCCAAGAGTTTCTTTTTTTCTTCTTCTTTTGTTGCCTTCTCAGATAAGATGAGTTTTTCCTCTTTTTTTGAAATATCTAAAATCTTTACCTCAAGTGTTTTATCAACAAGTTCTCGGAGCTCTCTTAAAACCTTTGTTTTGTCTGTTTCTTCGAGCTTAGGATAATGTTCTGCAGAAAGTTGGGAAGCTGGTAAAAAGCCTGAGATTCCAGAAATTTTTGTCAAAAGCCCTCCCTTATTTGCTCCCAAAATCTTTACTTTTAAAATCTCACCCTTCTCTTTTTTCTTTTCAAGCTCATTCCAGGCTGAGGCGTCCTCAGCTTTCTTTAAAGAAAGCTCAATAAACCCCTCCTCGTTTTCAAGATCTATAATTTCAGCTTTTATCTTATCTCCGATTTCTAGATTCTTAATTTTATCTTTAGCTTCATAAAACTCTTTCCCACAGATTATTCCGGTGCCAAAGCGTCCCAAATCCAAGAAGACAGCTGAAAGTTCTCTTTTTACAACCTCACCTTCCATTATCTCTCCCTCTTTTGGAGGTCTTAAGTAGGCGTTGTACTGGGTTTTGGAAAGTTTTTTCATAACATTTAGTATACCACGATTTGAAATTTTAGTAAATTTTTGGTAAGATTGAATTATGGAAATTAGCTTTTTGGGTCTTTCTTGTTTTTTAATTAAAACCTTAGGAGGAAAGGGGAAAGAGATTGAGCTTTTGATCGATCCCTTTTTTGAAGATTTTAAAAAACCACCTTCTCCCTTAGGAGCTGATATTTTACTTTTGAGTCAAAAAAAGACAGCTTCTCAGATAAAAGGTTCTCCATTTTTGATACAAAGACCCGGAGAATACGAGATAGAAGACGTTTTCATTCAGGGGATAGAAGCCGGAGAGAATACCCTTTATCTCATTGAGTTAGAGAGAATTACTCTCTGTCACTTAAATTCCTTTGCCAAAAGAGAATTGAACTCTGATCTTTTAGAAAAGATGGGAAATATTGATATTCTAATGATTCCTGTTGGAGGGGCTTTAGGTCCTGAGGGAGCAGCAGGTATCGTTTCTCAGATTGAACCCAAAATCGTTATTCCCATGGAATACCAAATTCCGAATTTGAAAACTAAGAGAGGAAAGCTTAAAGATTTCTTAAAGGTTTTAGGGATAGAAAAAGCAGAAGCTCTCAAAAAATTAAAGATCAAGAGGAAAAAATTACCAGAAGAAACAAAAGTTTTGGTGTTAGAGGAAAAATGAACATCCTCGAAAAAGTTCGGGCTTTGCCTGAATCAAAAAGAAAGATAATCTTTTGGGTTTTACTCATAATT
>JAUWXI010000074.1 GCA_030616435.1 Candidatus Parcubacteria bacterium
AGGCAGAATTGTTTCTGCCGGTTCAGTTGTTTTTTTGCAACTCGGAATTAATAAGAATAAAACAATAATTGTGAGAGCAAGATATTTTTTCATTTTCCCCTCCTTATCTCGGCCGGGCGACTTTGGTCGCGCTTAGCTTTCAGCCTTTTTTCTTTTTACATTAATTTTTTTTCCTTCAGGATTTCCCTTATCTGATCCGAATTTTTAAATTCATTGGCCATGACAAAGGCATCCAGGTCTTGGCGGTCCAGAACTATTTTTCCTTGTACTCCTCCTACTCTATAATAGCGAATATCTCCGTCTTTCAGTTTTTGATAGATTAGTCTGACTGACACCCCGCTATAAAAAGCAGCTTGCTTGACGGAGTAAAAGCGCTTCTCAATTGCTGGGCTAGACTTTTTCATCTTCAGACTATTTAAGATCATTTCTTTTTGGGAAACGTCCACAAGTGCGTATCTTTAGGAAGCTCAGCTTCAATTGCTTTCTTTTTTAGTTTATCGGCTTCTTTGAACGTTAGATTGCTACCTATGACAACAGAATAGTTTGGATTATCATCATAAGGCTTGTACACGTCGGCCCTAAAATCTTCTCCTCTTTGATTAATCTGCTGAGCCTGATTTCTAGCATCTTCCAACTCCGGGTGAGAACCGACTATAACAAACCAGATTTTTTTATAACTCGAACTAGATAATCCCCGCCAGATTTGCTGTATCGCACTCTCTTTTGGTAAAGAAAACTCTTTTACCTCTTCTTCCTGAGGTGGTAGTGCATAAACTGAAGGAATGAAGAAAACAGAAGTAGCAGACATTTCGGCAGTTTGAGTGGGTGCCTTGAGAATTGGAACATGCCCGGCGTTTAACATAGCAGTAATTAGAGCGGGAGCAACTATACCCAACTCAAAAATTTTTATTGGGCTATTTTCATCCTTGTGAAGGAAAGCCACAAGACCACCCAAATAAAACAGAATTATAACTCGGATGACGTACCCAATAAATGCGAGTGACGTAAGCTTAACAAGAAGAACATTAAGGTCAACAATCAACAAATTCATTATGACAGGAGTAAGAGCTCCTAAACCACCGATCATAATTTTTTTTCGAGTATTCATGAAAAACACCTCCTTTTTATAATTTTAGTTCTTCTGTTTTTTTAAATTCAAATTTGTCTGTACAATGGTCATAAAATGTTCTTCCATAAACTATTGTCCTACTGCCTTCCTCCCAAGGAACCAGTCGGATTGCCCAGACCTCGATATCCCTTAATACACCGTTATCATCGAGAATGCGTTTTGACGATTTACATACGGTATTAGCCCAAGCTCGTGCTTGGTCAAGAGTTACTGGGTGAAATAAAAGATACATCCAGATGCGATATGTTGAACCATCGTCTTTAACTCCTGCAATTGAAATGTATTTAGCAAAAGGCTCGTTATCGAAAGATTCGTCGTTGGGAATAGCTTTGATTTCCTGCTCAACTTTAGATAGCCTTTCTTTTTCTGCAAAAAGTTGTAAACATACATATTGTAAACATAAAAAAGATAGAGATAAAATTAAACATATTGATCCTAAACCTAAAA
>JAUWXI010000051.1 GCA_030616435.1 Candidatus Parcubacteria bacterium
GAGCTTCTCAGAGAACTTGTCAACAATGCCTATGATGCTGATGCAACCAAAGTCCATGTAGAGATCACTCCTGAAAGAATTGTAGTCAGAGATAATGGCTCAGGCATGGATGAAGAAGGTCTAAAACAATATTTCATCATCGGTTCTGACGAGAAAGTAATTCATTCTCGCTCTCCAAAATTTGGAAGAACTAGAATAGGACAGTTTGGCATCGGAAAATTTGCGTCATTATCTGCTGCCTCCTGTTTTGAGGTTATAACTCAACATAAAAATTTTGCAGCGAGAGTCATTTTTAACAAAAAAGCCTGGGAGAAGACAAAAGACAAGTGGCATCTTCCACTAGAAATTCTTGAGCCTGATCATCAAATAGCAAACGGCACAACTGTCATTCTTTCTGAACTTTCTAAATCGTTTACCTTTGAAGAAGTGGAAAAAAAATTAATAGAAGGGGTTCCACTTAAAACCCCTGATTTTACAGTGTATTTAAATAATCGCCGGCTTTTACCAAGAAGCCTTGTTGGCCAAAGGATTCCCATCATGGAAGGCTGCAAATACGGGCTTGTCTCAGGAGAGATTGTCATCACTCCCAGCTCGATGGCTTTGTTAAAAGATTTGGGTATCGATGTAAAAGTGAAGGCAGTTACTATAAAAAGGGAACTCTTCGGAATGGAAACCTGGGGAAAAGTTGTAGCCAGAGTAAAAGGGGAAATTAATGCAGATTTTCTTCCGATAACCAGCGACCGTTCAAATTTCGTGATTGATTCAGATGAATATCAAGAATTCCTCAAAATTATGAAAAAGCTTGTAGATATTATCAAAAAAACTTTGGGAAAGGAAGCTGATAGGAGGGAAGATCGAAGAGCCAGCCGTGTAGTAAAAGAAGCTTTGCAAAGAATTCATAAATCATTAGCCCTAAATCCGGAATTATCACCATTCGGTCCTATTCCTTACGGTGAAGAAGGAGGGATAGGAGGAGGTGCTGTGGCTGAAGGGGAGAAGAAAAAAGCTGAAGATGAATCTGAAATTAGACCGCAAAAAAAAGAGGCCAAACAGAAACCAAAAACCAAAAGGCTACATCATCCTCTAGTGAAAAAAATCACCCCTAATGCCATTGTGCGCAGGATGAGGATGGGAGATAGTAGCGTCTCTGTCTGTCTTGATTTTTTTGGGGAATCAGGGCCGGAGTGCTTTTCTGAAGGGAATGTTATTTACATTAACCGGGACCATCCTCTCTTCAAGAGAGAGTCAAAGAAAGCTGCTACCTATACCATGTACTTAGCACGCCTTTTGACACAAGAGATCTCTTTGATGAAAGATACGCGAAGCCCCCGCCTTGCTTTCAGCCGCCAGAGTAAACTTCTCAAAGACGCCTTTGCAGAAGAATAAAAAGCAAAATAAAACTAAAGCCTAAAATCGCCAATAATTTTATTTAATATTATAGTTTATCTACAATTATTGTGAAGTTAAACTACGTTTATTATTGAATTATCATATTCCAAATAAGCCTTTGCTTTTTAAGCTAATATGACCATGAGTAGAAATTATAATGTGATCTAGTGGAGTAATGTCAACGGCTTTGCATGCTGAAATAAGCCTTTTGGTTATATCAATATCAAACTGGCTTGGTTTTTTGCTTCTAGAGAAAATAGTTTTTTACTGAGTGCCATTTAATTATAATTTCCCCATATGCAAGAAAAATCGTCCGAAGTCTTGTTCAAAGGCACAAATCTGATATAATTAGAAACCAGTCATGCTTGAATTCAAAAATTATTTAAAAGAAAAAATTCACAAACTGCTGAAAGAAAAATACCATCTTGATCTCTCAGAGCTTGAAATAAGCTATACTCCCCAGCAAAAAATGGGTGACCTGGCCCTGACCTTCCCTTTCCAACTGGCTAAAAAAATGAAAAAAGAGCCAAGAAAGCTCGCCCTGGAAATCATTCCCCTTCTCTCTTCACTCGAAGGAGTGGAAAAGATCGAAGCAGCAGGGCCAGGCTATATCAATCTTTTCCTGGAGCGAGAAAAATTCTTTTCTGGCCAGCTTCACTCAATAGGGCAAACATCTCTCTCACCAGAGGAAGAAAAAATCATAATCGAGCAC
>JAUWXI010000050.1 GCA_030616435.1 Candidatus Parcubacteria bacterium
AGAACATACCGCGCTCCCCGGGAGAGAGCTTCTATGCCCACACTTCCAGTGCCAGCATATATGTCCAGGAAACTCGCGTCAACTACCCTATCTCCCAGAATATCAAAAAGGGACTTCTTTATTCTTCCCAAAAGTGGACGGGTAGCCAACCCAGGCAAACTCTTTATTTTTTTGCCTCTAAGGCTACCCGCAATAATAAGAATTCCTTTTGTCTTTTGCACTTTCAAAATGGTGGAGGCGACCGGAGTCGAACCGGCGACCTCATCCCTGCCAAGGATGCGTTCTCCCAACTGAACTACGCCCCCAAACTTTAGTTTTACTTGATTTCTCGACGATATCGGCTTTTTTCGAGATTTTAACATTTAGTTAAAATAAGTCGTCTTAAGGCCGAGTATTACTGACGAAGAATATCACAATTTTTGCACAGTTCAAACTCGGTCAAAAACGGCTCTCTTTAAAAATGCTTAGGTAACAGACACTCCTTTATATAATCTTTATTTAATGAAATGAGAGGGCGATCACAATTCTGGGAGAGAAAAGTAGGCGGAGATTGTGGAAAGTAAGCATTTTTTACTCGCCTTCTCAATCTTTTTACTTCATTGACGACGGGAACAAAATCTCCATCCGCACTAACCAGAATAGCAGTATCATAAGTATTATCAAATGCGTTACTAAGCATATCTGTTGCAATATTTACATCAATACCTTTTTCCACATAGAACGGAGGTAATTTAAAATTTTCTTCTTTTAAGCATTTAGGACATTTTATTACTATCTCAGAAAGATTCTCGCCACAACTCGGATTCGGACACTTAAATTTTTGATTTCTCTTTGCAAATCTGCCAAGATGTAATGTTAAATATGGGGTCTTGCGTAACATATCAAAGAATCTTTGTTGACTTTGATAATTTTTTGGGTCAATACTTTGAATCAATGGAACATTGTAATAATGAGTTTGAATGAGTCTTTTTTCTCCACATAATTTGTCGCAAAACTTTTGAAAGTTAATATTTGTTCGGATATTATTTTCTTTCAAACCGTGATAAAAATTACTACCATCAATAAATATCATTACTCTTTCCAATTTTACCCCCTTAAAATGACAAGAGGTTGAGTGCATAACACCCAACCTCTTGGAGTTAATTTACTCACCGTTGCCGTAGCAAAGATGAGGAGTTGATTCAATTACACTATAAGTATACATCAACCTTTTTTTCCTGTCAAGTAAAAAATTGTAAAATTTTTGTTAAAATTTTGTAAACTTAATTCTACTCTAATCTTCATAATTGTGACTATTCCCTGCCTCCCCCCATAGCACAAAATTATCACAATGTTGAATTGTGCTTGATTTTAAAGGGCTTTTCTTCAAATACCCAACCCTGCCAAGGATGCGTTCTCCCAACTGAACTACGCCCCCGTCTCACGCTCACTTTGCTAAGTTTTTCATTTAAAGTTTTTTAATACCTTCGGATATCTTCTTTTTCAGCGAGGAGGAGATAGCCTTTTTCTTTTTAATCTCTCTATTTATTCTATCTACCTGGGCGCACACCTTAGAAATTTTGCTATTCTTGAGTTTGTTCGCCTTAACTAACTTAAAAGTCTCATTCCCTATTTCCTGGAGAAGTTTTGCCTTTTTACTTTCCAGTCCCATCTCCTCAACCTTTAGTTTACTGATTTTCACACCATAGAGGGCTTCCTGTTGCAAGCCTTTGCCAATTTTCACCGCCCTGGCACTTAGCCCTCTGAGTTGTTTTTCCGCCTTTTCCCAGAATTTCTGAGTTTCTTTCTCTTCCATAAAATTTCCTCCCATCAGTTTTTTTCGTATTTTTAATTATACTTAACAAATCGTGTAAAGTCAAACTTTTTCTAATTGCCTTGACAATTCATAGTTTATATTATAAAATAAATTTTTAGAAAAATTTTTATTTTTAGGAAATTTTTGCCGGAGTGATGAAATTGGCAGACATGTGGGTCTCAAAAACCCATGGGCCTAAAGCTCGTGTCGGTTCGAATCCGACCTCCGGCACTTCTTTTTGGACATAATAAAAAAGTACCTGTCACCTTTTTATGAAAAAATCTAAGTGGATGATTGTTATCGGAAT
>JAUWXI010000066.1 GCA_030616435.1 Candidatus Parcubacteria bacterium
GATAGACATTAGCATTCATATTTTGTTTTAATATTTTAAATGTCAAATAAAACAGTTACTTCCCAGCCTCCATCTTCTCTTTGTTTTATCTGTAAATCATGATAGGTCACTCCCTTGATTTGAACTCCCATCCTTTTTAATTTTCTTCCAGTTAAAATTCCTTCAATTTCTTTTTCAGAAAACTTTTTAAAATCAACTTTGAAATAGACTTCTTGATTAACTTCTGCTAAATACAAAACTTCACTTAAGAAATCAACCAAAAGAGAAGCTAAATCAAAAGAAGAAATCTTGATTTTCCTTTTTATTTCCTTTCCCTCCTTTTCATATTCTCCCCCTTCAAACATGCCAATCATAGCATTCTCAAAAAGAGCTTTTTTATCTCTTCCAAAAGCTCTGATTCTTAAATCTGCGGTATGTTCCAAGATTTCGTATTTCATAAATCCTTTGTAACTTTCTTAAGTTCTTCTCTAACCACTTTACGATCATCCCAGGGAATTTCTTTTCCTCCAGCTAAGCAGATTGAAGGTTCACAACCTTTCCCTGTAATAACAACAACGTCCTCTGGTTTAGCAAAGCTCAAAGCCTTGTTGATTGCTTCTCTTCTGTCCTGAATTTTATACAGCGCTGATTTAAGCTGATTTTTGCTGATATTTTCAACGCCAGAAGCAATCTGTTCGATTATTCCCATCGGGTCTTCATCAAAAGGATCTTCGTTCGTTAAAATGATTTCACCACAAAATCTTGCTGCTATCTTTCCAAGAACAGGCCTCTTCCATTTATCCCTGCCTCCCCCACAGGATCCAAAAACACAAATCATCTTTTTGGGCGAAAAATCTCTTTGAATAGTCTTGTAAACTTGCTTTAAGGCATTTGGAGTAAAGGCATAATCTACAATTACTTTAAAGGGTTTGTCTATCACAATTTCCATTCTTCCTGGCATTCCTTCCACTTTCTCTAAGGCTATCTTACAAGTTTTTAAATCAATTCCCTGGGAGCTTGCAATCGAGATTGCCGCTAAGGCATTATAGATATTAAAGGCTCCTAAAAGCTTTAAATTAAAATTGACCCCCTCGACATTAAAACTAATTCCTTTGTAAACAACCTTGCAATCTTTTGCCTCAATAATTTTTAAATTTTTGAGTTTTGGGTTTTGGGTTTTAGATTCTATTTTGTAGCCATATTTTTTAGCTGCTGGAAATTTTAAGAAATAATCAGCGTAAGGATCATCTAAATTAACCACCAATACCTTTTTTGATTGTTCAAACAGCCTTCCTTTTGCCTTTTTGTAATCTTCAAATGAGCCGTGAGATTCAATATGTTCTGGAGTCAAGTTTATAAAAGCTGTGACATCAAAATCAATGAATCTTTGCCGATGTTGTTTTATCCCCTCAGAAGTAACTTCTAAAATCACATATTTACAACCAGTATTTAGTGCCCTTTTCAAAAATCTCTGGAGAAAAAAACGACCTGGCATTGTGATCCTCAAAAGATTCTCTTTTACTTTTTCACCAATTTTGAATTTTATCGAAGAGACAGAGGCTATTTTATAGCCTGCTTCTTCAAAAATCTTTTCTGTTAATTCAACCGTTGTCGTCTTCCCATTTGTCCCGGTAATTCCAACTACTTTCAATTTTCTTGAGGGAAAACCATAAAAAACAGCTGAAATCAAACCTAAAAAAAAGTGATACCAATTTTTTAAAAACTCAGGAACAAATCTTCTGAGCGCTTGAAGTACTTTTTCCCTTATCATATGATGAAATTATATCATGAAATTTAGACTCCGCTCAAAATTTAAACCGACAGG
>JAUWXI010000007.1 GCA_030616435.1 Candidatus Parcubacteria bacterium
AGGGTTATTATACTCACTTTCCTATGTCTATTTTATATGAGCCAAAAGGCTGTGTCAACCCCTATCCCCTACTAATTTGGGTATTAGGTATTTCGATTTATAGGTGCTGCAACTTACTGTTTATTTACTGTTTACAAATTATTTACCGAGTGCTAATTTTTTCGCTTCTCTTATCCTCTTTAATGTTTTTTCTTTGCCTAAAACTTCAGCTATTTCAAGGGGGCCTGCCGATCCTTCTTTTCCAGTTAAAGCTACTCTTAAAGGCCAAAGGAAAGTTCCCTTATCCCCTACTCTTTCCAATTCTTTTGTTAAGTTCTCTTGCAAGTTCTCCCTTTTCCAGATTTCTATTTTAGAGAATATTTTTTCTATTTTGTCAAGGGAGTCGTAGGCTTCTTCATCTTTCATTTTCTCCCATCTCAATAAACCTTTTTTATAAGATAATCTCTCTTTAAAGAAAAAGTCGCAATCTTTTACAATATCAGAAAGTTTCTTTATTCTCGTCTGATAAAGAGCTATAATTTCCATTAATTTTTGCATTTTTAGAAGTTCTCTTGTTTCCTTTATCTTGAATTGAGGTTTTTCTTCAAAAAGCTTTAATTCTTCAGGACTAGGATTGCCAGACTTTTTCTTTATTCTTTCAATAAGGCCTGATTTAATCAAATAAGGAATGCAAAGTTCGGTTAATTTCTCAATTGGTTTTTGACGAATATAAAATCCATTTATCCAATCAAGCTTTTTTATACTGAAAATTGCTCCTCCTTTTTGAACTCTTTCTAAGGAAAAATCTTTTATCAAAGAAGGCATTGAATAAATTTCTCTTTCTGTTCCCGGATTCCATCCTAAAAAAGCCATATAGTTTATCAAGGCTTCAGATAAATAGCCAGCTTTCCTGAAATCTCTTACTGAAACTGCTCCGTGTCGCTTGCTCAGCTTACTTCTATCAGGGGCTAAAATTAGGGGTAAGTGAGCATATTTTGGATGAGGAAAACCTAAGGCATCTTGTAAAAGTAATTGTTTTGGAGTGTTTGAGATATGTTCTTCTCCTCTAATCACATGGGAAATTTTTGTATCAAAATCATCTATGGTGGCAGCAAAATTGTAAAGGGGCCAATAAAAATCTTTTGCAATGACAAAATCTCCAATCAAACTTGTATCAAACTCTATTTTTCCTCTGACAAGGTCATTGAAAACAATTTTCTTAGTGGGGCTCCTGAATCTGATGACAAAATTTTTTTCTTCTTTTAAATATTTTTTGATTGTTGTTTTAGATAAGGTTGCGCACTTACCAGAATAGATTGGTGGCTTCCCAATTGAAAGCTGGTATTGGCGGTGAGCTTCCAGTTCCTCTTCTGTACAAAAGCAGAAATAGGCTTTATCTTCTTTTAAAAGTTTTTTCAAATAATTTTCATAAATTTTTAGTCTTTCGCTTTGCTTATAAAACTCATCCCATTCAATACCCAGCCATTTAAAACTTTCTTTTATATCACTTTCAAATTTTCCTTTAGACCTTTTTTTATCAGTATTCTCAATCCTCAGAATAAATACACCTTTTTGTTTTTTAGCCCAAAGATAATTAAAAAGAGCAGTCCTTGCTCCCCCTATATGCAAAAATCCTGTAGGAGATGGGGCAAATCTTGTCCTTACCTCCCCAGCTTTTTTTAGCTTTAATTCAGTTTTTTCCATTTTCCTGATTATAGCATAAAATCAGGCTTTTAAATACCTTAAAATGTATTCTGCAATTATTTTGGCTGCTTGAGGTTTAGCAAATGCTTTAGCTCTCTTTTGCATTTGTTCTAAGTCTTTTGGATGGGAAATCAGAAACTTTAGTTTTTCAAGAAAGAAATGAGGAGTGAAATTAGCTTCCTCAATAACGAGAGTAGCTCCATTTCTGGCAAAAACATAAGCGTTTTTTAGTTGATGATCTTGAGCAGCTTCAGGTAAAGGTATTAGAATACTTGGTTTTCCTAAGGCGGCAATTTCAAAAATGGTTCCTGCTCCTGCCCTACCTACAATAAGGTCTGCGATTTTGTAAGCTAAGGTTAACTCATTTTCTTTCAAAAAGGGAAAAGGATGGTAAAATTGCTCTAACTTCTTTGTTATCATTACTTTGGCTTCTTTTTTTACCTGCTCAAAGTTGTTTTCTCCTGTTTGGTGAATAATTTCAAAGGAGACTAAGAGGTCAGGTAGTATCTCTAAGATTACATTATTTATCCTCTGGGCTCCCTGGGAGCCTCCCAAAATCAAAATTAAAGGTTTACCTCCTTTTATTTCAAACATTTGTTCTGCTTCTTGGATTGATCCTTCCAGGAGTTCTCTTCTAATCGGATTGCCCACTAAAATGATTTTTTCTGGGGAGAAGTACTCAGTTTTAGCAAAGGAAGTAAAAACTTCCCGGGAGAATTTTCCCAAGATTCTGTTAGCTAACCCTGGCGATTTATCTGATTCATGGAGTAAAATTGGAACCTGTAAGATCCAACCAGAAAAGACAACGGGAAGTGAGCCATATCCGCCTTTGCTAAAGATTAAATCAGGAGCCCAAAAGAAGATATGAAAGAAAGCCTGCAAGATTCCGAGAGGAATCTTAAAGAAGATGTCTACAATATTCTTTAAAAAGGAAATTGGCGTAAAATACCTTCTTATTTTTCCAGCGAAGACTGTTCTAACCTCAACTTCTTCTTTGGCAATGAGAAATGAAGCCCACTCATCTCTTGGCCCAATATAAAAGAGTTGCAAATCTTCTTTAGGGTAAATCCTTCTTATTTCTCTTATAACGGCGATAAGGGGAAAAGTATGTCCTCCTGTACCACCTCCTGTGAATAGAATTTTCATGTTTGCTTAGCAATATTAAGTAGTATTCCCACCCCAATCAATTCGGCAATCAAATGGGAGCCTCCATAGGAAATAAAGGGCAAGGGAATACCGGTTAGGGGCAAAATTCCGGTCATAGCACCAATATTTATAAAAGCTTGTAAGACGATCCAGGAACTTATTCCTTGAGCCAAAATCTTTGAAAATTCATCTTTTGCCTTTTTTGAAATTTTAAATCCCCTTATTAAAAATATAAGGAAAAAAGCCACTAAAATAAAGGAGCCCAAAAATCCTGTTTCTTCAGCAAATATGGCAAAAATAGAATCAGAAAAGGAGCCAGGTAAAAATCCTAATTTTTGGCTTGACAATCCAAAACCCTTTCCGAAAGGACCTCCAGAGCCTATGGCAATTAAAGACTGACCTAGTTGGTAACCTGCTCCCAGAGGGTCCATTTTGGGTTCTAAGAAGGTCTTTAATCTAGCTGCTCTGTAAGGAGCAGCTTTTGTTAAGAAGATGAACCCTGAAAAAGCAAGCGCTATTATTAAAATTATGTGCCAAAAAGGAGTGTTTGAAAGAAAATACATTATTATAGCAGAGAGGATGATGATTCCTAGGGTACTAATGTCGGGCTGAAAAATTAAAAGCAAAGTTATGGGAAACAAAATAATAAGGAAACCTATTAAAACTTCCTTGTCATTTTTCTTTTTTGTTAACCAGGCAGCAAGATAGATTAAAAAAGTAATCTTCAAAAATTCTGCTGGTTGCAAAGAGATAGGCCCAAGGACTATCCAACGACTGGCTCCTGAGAATTCCATGCCGGTTTTGGGCAAAAATACTAAAGCACAAGTTAAAAGATTTAAAATAAGGAGAGGGATAGCCCCTTTTTTTAAAACAGAAAGAGGAAGTTTGAAAAAAATGAACATTAGAATTATCCCTGGGATTAATCCAAACAAAATTTGATGTTTTAAAAAATAGAAAGGGATTTTAACTTTCTCTTGGGCAATTGAGGCTGAAGCTGAAGCTAATACTAAAATTCCCAAGAATACTTGAACTAAGACAACAATAGGTAAAATGATTTCTGATTTCTTTTTCATATTTTTTCAAGTTCCTTTACTGCTTTATTAAATTTCGCTCCCCTATCAAATTCGTGTAAAAACATTCCAAAAGAGCTACAGGCAGGAGAAAGCAAGACAATATCTCCTTTCTTTGCCATTTTAAAGGAAAGATTTACTGCCTCTTGCATGCTTTTTGTTGTATTCATGGGTATTTTTTCCTTAGATTTTTTTAAAACTTCATTTACTTTTCTTTTTAGTCTTTTTGTAGCTTTGCCTTCCAAAAGAACTAAAATTTTCACTTTTTTCGCAGTTTCCTTAGCTAAATTTTTAAAAGGAAGGTTTTTCTCTGCTCCTCCTGCAATTAAAATCACCTTCTTTTCAAATGAGTTTAAGGCAGCAATTGTAGCTTCAGGACAGGTGGCACAAGTATCATTATAAAATAAAACACCATTTATATTTTTTACAAACTCTAATCTAAAGGGCAAGCCTTTAAATTTTCTTAAAACATTCCTTATTCTTTCTGGAGGTACTTTTTTAATTCCAGCTACTGTAAGGGCAGCTAAAACATTTTCAATGTTGTGGGGTCCTTTTAGTCTAATATCCTCTATTTTGCAAATTTGCTTTTTGTCAAGATAGATTTTCTTTTCTTTTTGATAAGCTCCCACCTTGAAATCATCTCTTTCTTTAATTTTCTTTTTACTGTAAAAATAAACTTGAGATTTGGCTTTCTTGGCCAAAGAACGGCAGATTTTGTCATCATAATTTAAAATTAAGAAATCCTCTGGCTTTTGAGATTTAAAAATCTCTTCTTTGGCTCTGATGTAATCTCTCATATTTTTGTATCTATCCAAGTGATCCTCAAGAATGTTGGTAATAAGAGCTATTTTGGGACTCATTCTCAGATTTTCTAATTGAAAACTGGAAAGTTCCAAGATGACCTGATCATCTTTTTTGATTTCTTTTAATTTTTCTAAAGCAGCAATCCTGATGTTTCCTGCCAATATCACTTTTTTGGACTCAGATTTTAAGAAATTATAGATTAAAGTACCTACGGTCGACTTACCTTTAGTTCCTGTAATACCAATAATTTCTCCTTTACAGAGTTTGAAAAAAAGACTGCTTTGAGTTTCAATTGGAATTTTATAATTTCTTGCAACCTCCAAGAAAGGTGAATTAAAAGGTACGGCCGGATTTTTTATTATCAAGTCTGTATTTTTAAAGTCTTCTTTTCTATGTCTGCCTAAAATATATTCAATTTTAAAATCTTTTAATTGTGCAAGGGATGGGGCTAATTCTTCTCTTGCTTTTAAGTCAGTAACTAAAATTTTAGCCCCTAAATTGGCAAAAAATTTTGTTGCCCCTACCCCACCCCCATGAAGCCCCAGTCCCATAATTGTTATTTTTTTGTTTCTAAAAGATTTTAAATCCATTAGAAATTAAGTTTTTTATCCAATTAATCTTATTGCCGTTCCAATAATTGCCATAACAACTCCTAAAATCCAAAACCTCATTGTTACCTTATAAGAGGGCCAGTCTTTGGCCTCAAAGTGGTGATGGATGGGAGTACAAAGCCAGATTTTCTTCTTTCTGAATTTCTTTGATAAAAGTTGTAAAATCACAGAACTTACTTCAATTACCAAAACACCAGCAATTATTGGTAAAACAAGGACAGAATCGGTCAAAAAAGAAACCACAGCCATGGTTGAGGTTAAACCCAAAATTCCTGTTTCTCCCATATAAAATCTTGCCGGTGGAATATTAAACCAAAGAAAAGTAAATAAGCTTCCAATTATAGCTCCACAAAATACTGCCAAATCAGCTTTTCCCTGAGAAAGAGCAATTATTGAGAGTGAACCAAAAATGGCTGCAAAAATTCCTCCTGAAAGTCCATCCAAACCATCGATTACTCCTCCTGACCAACAAGAAAGCATTACCACTACAAAAAGAGGGAGATAAAGTATTCCAATTTTAAAGTCCCCAACTAAAGGCACATGGATTGTGTCCGTTTCCAATTTAAAATAAAACCAGGCCCCACCAATCAGGCCAATTAAGGCCACAATCGCTAATCTTCGCCAAAAGCTCATTCCTCCCCCAATATATCGTCCTCGAGTAAAAACCTGCAAAATATCATCAGCCAGACCTACTATTGAACCTACAATTAGAGTAAACAAAGGAAGCCAGGTTTGACTCCTCGATAAAAAATTCAGACCTTTAATCCAGGGAATTTCAATAAATTGAGAAAGAAAAAATAGGGAAAAGATTAAAATTGTAACCGACCCCCAGATTAAAATTCCCCCGCCCCTGGGGGTTGAGATTTCTTTTTCTTTGTGTAGAGAGTAAAAGACATCAGCTTTTTCCCCGGTCATCGTTTTTTCCCGGGCTTTCTTTTTCCAAAACTTTATCCTATATAAAAAATTTATTAAGGGAACAGCTGCCAGAATGGAAATTCCAGCTCCAAGAGCTGATATTATCAAAAATTTTATTATATTGAATTGATATCCATCCATAATTAACTAGTCGCTTGCCCTCTCCAGCCTTCGACTGGAGGGGCTTCTCTAAAAAACTAAAACCTGTAAGCTTTGTTTATCCAGTTTAACAAATTTTCCATTTCCTCAAACCTTTCATCTGAGCCTAAGATTACATTGATTAAAAAGCCTTCGTTTTTCTTTGTTATTAAAAGAAGACAGCCTTTAGCTTTCTCTGTATAACCTGTTTTTCCTCCTAAAATTTCTGGTAATTTTCCTAAAAGCTCATTCTTGTTTACAAGATGGTGATGAAAATTCCCGTCAGGAGTATAGAAATCCAATTCTTTAATGGAAAGAATCTCAAAAATTTCAGGATGTTCTTTCAAAAGATGCTGGCTTAAATTAACCACGTCTTCACAACTTGAATAGCTCGGGGTATTAAACTCAGGATCCAAACCAGTAGGGTTCACAAAGTAAGTGTTCTCTAGATTTAAGTCTTCAGTTTCAAGATTCATCAAGCCTACAAAAGCTTCCTCTCCGAGTACTTGAGCTAGAGCTGTGGCGGCATCATTACTTGATTCAATTAACAAAGGGTATAAAAGGTCTTTTACAAAGAAACTTTCCCCTATTTTAAATTCGCCAAAATTTCCCTCTGTTTTTACTGCTTTCTCACTTATTTTTATTATTTGTTCTGGATTATAGTGTTCTAAAACAACATGAGAAGTCATCAATTTTGTCAGGCTGGCTATAGGCAAACTTTCACTTTCAGATTTACTAAAGAGAACTTTCTTTCTATCTTCCTTAATAAAAACAGAAATCCCTACTTTAGCTTTTAAATCAAAATCTTCAATTTCTCGATTTCTGACAGGTCTCAAATTCTTCAATTTTCTTTTGATTTCTTCTTGGTTTAGCGTGGCTGTTAGTATTTGGGGATTTTCAGACAGGAGTTTTCCAAAGAAAAATTGCTCTAAATTTCTTTCCACCATATTAACTCCCCACCAAAATGGAAGGCTCAAAAGAAAAGCTAAAAAGAAGATTTTTAATTTCATTTTTTCCTTTTCTCTTTTTTCTTTAATACTTTAATGTGGAGCTCTTTTAACTGTCCTTCTTTAACTTTTGCTGGAGTTTCCATCATCAAACTCCTTTCATCTCCTGTTTTTGGAAAGGCAATTACTTCTCTAATATTAGGTTCTCCTAAAACAACGGCTAAAAACCTGTCAATTCCGGGAGCTATTCCTCCGTGAGGTGGTACTCCGTATTGGAAAGCCCTCAATAAATGACCAAATTTTTGCTCTGTTTCTTCTTTTGAGTGGCCCAAAATTCTAAAGATTTTTCTTTGGATTTCAGGATCGGTAATTCTGATACTTCCTCCGCCTATTTCTTGTCCATTACAGATAAGATCGTGTTGCCAGGAACGAGCCTTCGTAGGATCTGTATCTAAAAGAGGAATATCTTCATCCTTGGGAGCGGTAAAGGGGTGATGACTGGGAGAAATTTCTTTTTCTGCTGTCTTTTCAAATAGGAAAAAATCGACTATAAAACAAAAGCCCAATTCGTTTTTATCCTTTTTGTTATTTCTGATATCAGGCCGATCAGTCTTATATTTTTCCATAGCTTCTTTAAAGGAAATTCGAGGAAAAGGAATTTTGGTAATTTTCTTTTCAGGAAATAAATTTTTGATAATTTTAATAAAAAGTTCTTCTGTTAAATTCAAAATATCTTCTTGTTCTACAAATGACATTTCGATATCCAATTGGGTGAATTCAGGTTGCCTATCTGCCCGAGGGTCCTCGTCTCTAAAACATCTGGCAATTTGAAAATATTTTTCAATCCCTGAAACTTGCAGCAATTGCTTATATTGCTGAGGACTTTGGGGTAAAGCATAAAATTCTCCAGGGTGCAACCTCGAGGGAACCAAAAAGTCCCTTGCTCCTTCTGGAGTAGACTTTGTTAAAAGTGGAGTCTCAACTTCAATAAAACCTCTCTCTTGAAAAAAATCTCTTATAAACTGAATTACTTTTTGACGAATTTTGAGGTTCTTTTGTAATCTCTTTCGTCTCAAATCCAAATATCGATATTTTAATCTGATTTCCTCTGAGATTTCGTAACCTTCAGTATCAATGGCAAAAGGTAATGGTTTAGCCTTAGATAAGATTTTTAAAGAATCTGGATAAAGCTCAATTTCTCCGGTTTCAATATTGGGATTTATCATTTCTTTGGGTCTCTTTTGGATTGTACCTGTAGCCTCAATGACCCATTCCGCTCTTAATTTTTGAGCCAAACTCAAAAGCTCTTCATTTTTTTCATCAAAAACCAATTGTAAAATTCCGCTTCTATCTCTTAAATCAATAAAAATAATCTTTCCGTGAGATCTAATAGTATTAACCCAACCTATGACTTTAACCTTTTTTCCAAGATATTCTGGGGTTTTGCTTGTCCAAATTCTTTTCATTTTACAATTATAACTCATCCTTCAAAAAAACACAAAAGCACCTCTGAAGGGATGCCTCATTTTGTTTTTCTTTCTTCCTTAGTCTTCCTCTAATTCTAAATTTTTCTCTCTTTAAAGTTTAGAAGCAGGAGAAACCTCCGCTTTTTATTTTTCTAAATCTTAAAAAATTTGGGATTTGTAAAGTTCTTTGTAAACCTTGCCCTTTTCTAAAAGTTCTTTGTGAGTTCCTTTTTCTACAATCTTTTCTTTTTCCAAAACAAAAATCCTATCAGCTCCAATTACAGTGCTCAAACGATGGGCGATGATTAAAGTTGTCTTCCCTTTCATTAATTGTTTTAAAGCTTTTCGGATTTTCCTTTCCGTTTCCATATCAAGACTGGCCATTGCTTCATCTAAAATCAAAATCTTAGCCCCCTTCAAAATTGCTCTGGCAATAGCTATCCTTTGCTTTTCTCCTGTAGAAAGCTTAATCCCTCTTTCTCCTACTAATTGATCGTACTTCCTTGGAAACTTTTTGATAAACTCGTGAGCTTGAGCTTTCTTTGCAGCCCTTATAATTTCTTTGTCAGAAGCTGCCAATTTTCCGTAGCGAATGTTGTTTTTTATTGTGTCGTTGAACAAAATTATTTCTTGGGGAACTCTGGCAATATTTTTTCTTAAAGATTTTAGGGTAACTTTTGAAATGTCTTGTCCATCAATTAAAATTTTCCCCTTTTCTGAAGTGTAATAACGAGAAATCAAATCAACTAATGTTGTCTTCCCCACCCCGCTTTTTCCAACTAGGGCAATCACTTCCCCTGACCTTACTTTAAAAGAAATGTCATCCAAAATTCTTTGATGATTCTGGTAACTAAAAGTTACGTTCAAAAATTCTACCTCACCTTTAGGTGCCTTTAGCTCTTTTGCTCCTTTTGGTTCGTACAATTCGGGCTCAATTTTTAACAAATTAAGGGCTCGATGGATGGTAACAAGCCCTATGCTTGTTAGCCTATAATATTGGGCCAATCTTCCAAAAGGATGATAGGCCAGTTGAACATAGCCCAAAAACATTATCAATTGGCCAGCTGAAATCAAATTTTTTCTCAGAAAGAAAAGGGCTTGACCAAAAACAAAAATGAATCCCAGACTAAAAATTGTCTGTTGCCAGAGAGAAAGATCATCCCAGAGCTCCATAAAATCTTTAAATTTTTTACCGGCTCTTTCCCTAAAGTTTCTTTCTACTTTCTGCTTTTCAAACTCTTCTCCTGTAAAAGCCTTAACAGTCTCAATATTTGAGATAGAATCGTGTAAATTACCATAAGCTTCCTCGTAAGCCTTGTTTAGTCCCTCCTGAGCCTTAATGATAGGTTTTGTTTTCCAGAAAGAAGCCAAAGAATAAAGAATCAGAACCGTCAGAAGAGCTAATGCTAATTGCCATTTAATTCTTGCCAAAATAATCAAGGCTCCAAATACAGTCAAAAATGCTGGAGCTATTCCAAAAACTATTTCACCAATGATTGTTTCCAAAAAGCTAGCTCCCCTACTGACCCTCCGGACGATTTTCCCCATTTTTTCTCTCTTGTGGAATCTCAAAGGTACTTCTAAGAGATGGCCGGCTCCTTGTAAGAGAAAATCGTTTCCTACATCGGCGCTTAATTTCCACCCCTTTGTTCTTCCAAAACGGCCAGCCCAGTTACCAATCAAGGCCAAGATTAACCAAATCAAAAGAAAAGTTCCAATATATTTTAAAGAAGCAGTTTCCAAAATGGCAGCATCGACCAAACGTCCATAAATGAAAGGAATGACAGCTGGAATCAAAGAACCAATCAAAGAAATCAAGGCTATAAAATACGCCTTCTTCTTATATTTTTTCAGATATTTAAAAACGATTTCCAAATCTTTAAATGCTTCCATATCCTTTATTAAACCATAAATCAAGATAAAAAGTGAAGAGCTCAAGATAGGCTCTTCACTTTTATTTCTTTAAATTACGGGGTTAGATTTCGGGCTCTTCAGGGGCTTCTGGGACTTCTGGGGCTCCTGGAGCTTCCTCAGGCTTAATGGCACTTACTTCTTTTTTTTCTTTTTTTTGACCAAGAAAATAATAAGCTATAAGTCCTATTACAACTATCCCCGCTACTATCCAAAATAACCAAGAATTCATATTAAATAATTTTTGTTAATTAATATTTTCGACCTTGTTTCCTTATTTTATTTTCTTTTTGAATTCTTTGCAAGTGGAAAAGTCACCCAGCTAAAGTTGCTCAATTAGTTTATAAATATCTCCTGCCCCCATGATGATTAGCACCTGTTCACTCTTTAAATTTTCTTTTAGAAAATTAACTATTTTCTCTGGAGGCAAACAAATTGCATTTTTGTTTGATTTTTGATTTACAGCTCTTGTCAGTTTCTTTGAAGAAACCTGCCTTTTTATTTTCTCATCTTCTCTACCAGCTACTGAGTAAATTGGAGCTAAAATTAGTTTTTCTATTGGAGCCTTAGTTAGAACTCTCACAAAATCATCAAATAAGCGAAATGTCCTTTGGTATTGATGGGGCTGAAAAACACACCAAATCTCTTTTTTGGGAAACTTTTCTTTAGTAGCCTTCAAGGTAGCTTCAATCTCAGTTGGGTGATGGGCATAATCACTGATTAAAGTACAGGTTTTAGGTTTTAGTTTATAGGTTATAGGTAATCTTATTCTTTTTATTTCAAAGCGACGCCAGGCTCCTTTGTATTCAGAGAGAGCCTCAAGAGAGATTTTATCAGGAATTTTCAAAATTCTAGCAAGAGCTAAAGCGGCTAAGGCATCAGAGAGATTGTGTTCTCCAGGGATTTTCAAAACTTTTTTTATCCTCTTTGCCTCTTTTTGCTTTAGAGAATAAGTTTTACAATTTAATTTAGCAAAGTAATTTAATAATTTATTTACACTCTCATTGTCTTTGTTTGCTATTAAAATTCCATCTTTTGGCAGATGTTTAATAAATTTTCCAAAACTTTCAATGATGTGATCTAAATCTCTATAATAATCTAAATGCTCTCTATCAATATTTGTTAGAACAATTATTTTGGGGTGGTAATTTAAAAAGGCCTCTTTGTATTCGTCAGCCTCAATCACAAGATATTTGGACTCCCCTACTCTGCAATTTGATTCTCCAAATTCTCTAAGTCTTGTTCCAACAATTACCGTTGGATCCAATCCGGCCTTAATTAAGATTAAAGAAATCATTGCTGTGGTAGTTCCCTTTCCATGAGCTCCACAGACTGCAATTGTAAAATATTTTTTTGTTAACTTTCCTAAAGCTTCAGGATAACTCAAACAATTTATCCCCATCTTCTTTGCTTTTTTCAATTCTGGATTCTCCTCAAAAATAGCTGGGCTATAAATCACCTGTTTTACATCTGGGGCTAAATGTTTTGCTTTGTGAGGGCCAATGAAGATTTCAGTTCCCAGATTTTCCAGAGATTTTGTGACTTCAGAAGAAACTAAATCAGAACCTGAGATTTGATTTCCCTTTTCCAAATAATATCTGGCTAAAGCTGAAACCCCAATTCCCCCAATTCCAATAAAATGAATCTTCATGATTTTAATTGAAATGACTCTAAAATTTCATATTCTGCTCCTGTTCTTTTCAAATGGCTCTCCATTACTTCAATTGAATTAACAGGAAAATTGATTGAAACTTCTTTCTTAACTTCTGGTCTCTCATCTGGTGGAATTCTCTGCCAATCCCACTTTCTAATTCTGCCCAAAGTTATATGGGGTAAAAAATCTCTTTTTTCAGGGGTAAAATGAATTTTTTCAGATAAAGATTTTTCAAGATCATTTTTCAATTTTAAAAGCTCTTCTGATCTTTCTCCTTGAATCCAGACGAGCCTGGGAGGTATTCTTCGATCTGGGCCATAACAAACTTTATTCAGAAAAATTGAAAAAGGCCGATTTTTTAAAGCCGCTTCTTTTGTGATTTCAAAAACTTCAGTTAATTGTTCATCATTTAAATAGGCTAAAAAGGCCAAAGTTAAATGTAAATTTTCTCTTTTTAGCCAACGACAAGGCAGGGTGGACCAGTTTTTTTGGTAATTAAAAAGTTCTTTTTTTATCTTTTCTGGCAAATTTATGGCAATGAAAATTCTTCTCTTTTTCATTTTTTAAACATAGCAAAATCTATGTTAAAATTCAATAAATGAAAGAAGTTTATTTATACAAAAAACTCAAAAAAAAGAAAGTGCAATGTCAGAACTGTGCTCATTATTGTATTTTAACACCTGGTGAAAGAGGGAAATGTGGAGCCAGAGAAAATATTGATGGAAAACTCTATTCTTTAGTTTATGAAAAAGCCTGTGCAATACACATTGACCCAATTGAAAAAAAGCCATTTTTCCATTTTCTGCCTGGAAGCTGCTCTTTGTCAATTGCGACAGTTGGTTGTAATTTTGCTTGTACCAACTGCCAAAATTGGGCAATTTCTCAGGGCCCAAAGATAAGTAGTAAAATTGAAGGAGAAGAGATTAAACCTGAAGAAATTGTCAATTTGGCTTTAAAAAACAACCTTCCTTCAATTTCCTATACTTTTACAGAACCTACAATTTTTTTAGATTATGCCTTAGACACAATGAAAATAGCAAAAAAGAAAGGATTAAAAAACAATTGGGTTACAAACGCTTTCTGGTCAAAAGAAGCTTTTGATTTAATTTCCCCCTATTTAGATGCAGCCAATGTAGATTTAAAGAGCTTTTCTGATGAATTCTATATCAAAAATTGTGGTGGCAGACTCCAACCCGTTTTAGATAATTTAAAAAGATTAAAAGAAAAGGAAATTTGGCTCGAAGTAACAACCCTTGTAATTCCAACATTAAGTGATGACCCAAAGATGTTAAGGAAAATTGCAGAGTTCATTAAAAGTGAATTGGGGCCTGAGACTCCCTGGCATGTCACCCAATTTTCAGGAATTATTTCCTGGCAACTTCAACATTTACCGGATACTCCAGTTGAAACTTTAAAGAAAGTTCACAAAATCGGTAAAGATGCAGGATTAAAATACGTCTATACCGGTAATGTTCCCGGCCTATCTTCTGAAAACACTTTTTGTCCCGAATGTAAAGCTCTAGTAATCAATCGAAGAGGCTATTCAATCACAAGGTATGACAAAAATGGAAAATGTCCTCAATGTGATACAAAATTAGACCTAGTTTTGTAATAACATGTTGGTTTTTGCTTCAATTTGCCCACATCCTCCAATAATCATTCCCACGATTGGCAGACCTTCAGATTTAAAATTGGTCTCAAAAACGATTGAGGCTTTGGAAGATTTGGCCCAAACCTTTAAAGAGGCTGATCCAGAAACTGTTATTATTATTTCTCCTCACGGACCAGTTAATTTTGATGAATTTACACTTACCTCCTCTCCTATTTTAGCAGGTCATTTTTACCATTTTGGAAATTTTCAGGCAGAATTTATTTTTAGAAATGATGAAAAGTTAGTTGAAGTTTTAAAACAAGGATGCGAAAAAGCAAAAATTCCTCTAAGATTGATTGAGTTAAAAGAGTTAGATCATGGAACATTAGTCCCCCTTTTTTATTTGACAAAAGGGAAACCTGACATCAAGGTAGTTCCTTTAGCTTATTGCGGGCTTGATCTCAAAAGGCATTTTGAATTTGGAAAATTACTTTATGAGATAGTAAAAAGGGAAGATAAAAAAATCGCAATTGTAGCCAGTGGAGATTTGTCGCATCGGCTCTTACCTGAAGCCCCAGGAGGTTTCTCCCCCAAAGGAAAGGAATTTGATGAGAAATTAGTTAAGCTTTTAGAGAAAAAAGACACAAAAGGGATTTTGAACATGGGACCGGGTTTGGTAAGAGAAGCGGGTGAGTGCGGTTATCGCTCAATTATAATTTTATTAGGTATTTTGGATAATCTTGATTGGCAACCTGAGATTCTATCTTATGAGGGCCCTTTTGGTGTGGGATATTTAGTAGCCAATTTTAAATTTTAATAAATATGTCTCCTTTTGTTACTTTAGCTAAATTGGCAGTTGAAAGTTTTGTCAAAGAAGGAAAAATTATTGAACCCCCAAAAGATTTACCAGAAAATCTTTTAAATCAAAAATCTGGAACTTTTGTGACAATTATGAAAAATGGGAATTTAAGAGGTTGCATTGGTACTTATCTACCAACTAAAGAAAGTATTGCCAAAGAAATCATTTCCAATGCTATTGCTG
>JAUWXI010000039.1 GCA_030616435.1 Candidatus Parcubacteria bacterium
CCCTTAATATCCTTTTAATTTCCCCAAAGCCCTGTGTTCTCTTATCTTTTCCAAAGCTCTAGCTTGAATCTGTCGAATTCTCTCCCTTGTCACTCCAAAAACCTTGCCCACCTCCTCTAATGTATGAGTGATTCCATCTTCTAAACCAAATCTCATTGATAATATCTTTTGTTCTCTAGGAGTTAAATCTTCTAAAACGTCTTTTAATCTCTCTTTTAAAAGAGTCCTGGCGGCATCAAGAGAAGGTGGAGAAACTTCCTCATCTTCAATAAATTCAAGCAAAAAGCTATCTTCTTCGTCTCCAACAGGTGTTTCAAGAGAAATTATCTTTTGAGCAATCCTTTTAATATGGCGAGCCTTTTCCACACTGACTCCCATTTCTGAAGCAATTTCCTCTATTAAAGGCTCCCTTCCTAAATTCTTGGCAAGCTCCCTCATTGCTTTTGTAAACTTGGTAATCTTTTCAACCATATGGACAGGAATTCTGATAGTTCTTCCCTGGTCAGCTAAGGCTCTGGTGATTCCCTGACGAATCCACCAACTGGCATAGGTGGAGAACTTGTAACCTTTCCTCCAATCAAATTTTTCTACTGCCCTGAAAAGTCCTTTATTTCCCTCTTGAATCAGGTCAAGAAAGCTCAAGTTTGGAGAACGACGAATGTATCTTTTACCAATAGAAACCACCAATCTTAAGTTTGATTTTATCATCTTTTGTTTTGCTGCCTCATCTCCTTTCTCAATTCTTTTGGCTAACTCTTGTTCTTCTTCTTTCTTCAAAAGAGGATAGCGTCCAATCTCTTTTAAATACATTTGAACAGGATCTACCCTTGATGGTAAAACTCTTTTTTTCCTTTCCTTTTTTACTTCTAAAAGCTCCCCTGGCTCTTTCACCTTAATCCCTTCTCTTCCGAGCTCATCACAAAGTTTTTCCAAACCCGGAATATCCTTTTCCATTTTTGGGAAAAAATGCAAAATCTCTAAGGTTGTAACAAAACCTCTTGCTCTCCCTTTCTTAATTAACTCCTCCTTTTTTTTAGGAGAAAAAATCTCTTTTTTCTTTTTTCTTACCATTTTAAAGTGTGTATTCTAAGGTTCCTGCCAGAGGCAAGGTTCTTATTTGATGATTTTTTTTGCTAAAAGGTTAAATTTTTGAATAAGTTTTTTTACTTTTGAAAAATCGTTTTTTATCTCAGCTTCCTTTATCTGCCCTGAAATCTCATTCAGTTTTTCCTTTGTACTTAAATTTCTGAATTCTTTTAGACATCTTTTAAAGTCTTTTGGTGCCTCTACTTCTTCTTCAACTTCTCCTTTTAAAGAAAGAAAATCTATTAATTCTTGCAATTCAGGATCTTTAGGTTTCTTTTGAGCATCTTCTTTTAGATGGGAAATTAACTTTGAAAACTTTTGAGAAAAAAGGGGGATTTCTTCCTTAGTAATTAATTTCAAATTCTCAGGTTCCAATAAGGCCAATATCCCAATTCTCTCTTCTAAAAGTTCTCTTCTGGACCTTTCAGGTCTTTTGATGAAATCTGAAGAAATTTCGGGAAGATCTAAACTTATCTTTTTCAGTTCTTCAAAAATTGCCTCTTCTTTGATTCCCAAAACTTTAGACATCTGCTCCACCCAAAAAGATTGCTCTATCTTATCTGGAATCCTTTTTATCACAGGTAAAAGAACTTTTGAAATCTTTTTCTTACCCTCCAAGGCTTCTTTGTTAAAGCGGGATAAAGCAGATTCAAAATAGAATTCGAGAATCGATTTAGCTTCTTGGATCAGCTCTTGCCATTGTTTTGAATTCTTTGAAATGATGTCAGCTGGATCAGAGCCTTTTGGCATTGTGATTATCTTTATGTCAAAACCCCTGAGTTGAGCTAAATCTATCCCTCTCTTTGTGGCTAGTTTTCCAGCAATATCCATATCAAAGGCAGTGAAAAGATTTCCTGAATAACGTTTCAAGATTTTTAATTGCGAGTCCGTCAAGGCAGTGCCTGAAGTAGCAACAATATTTTCAAAACCTGCTTGGGAACTCAAAATTGTATCAAAGTAACCCTCAACCAGAATGCAAAAGTCCTTTTTTCTTATCGCCATTCTTACCTTGTTGAGGTTGTACAAAACCTTGCTTTTATCATACAAAAGGGTATTCGGAGTATTCATGTATTTTGGAATCTCTTTTTCTAATTCTTCTTTTTTTTGAGGAAGAATTCTCCCTCCAAATCCTATAACCTGAGAATTCAGATCAAAAACAGGAAACATAATCCTGCCACGAAAACGATCATAGAAATTAGCTGATAACTTATAAGTATCAGATGTTGGAGATCTTTCTTTTCTAATAGCTAAACCTGCTTTAATAATCTCCTCACTTTTGTATCCCTTGGAAATTAGAAAATCAGAAAGGCCACGCCAGGCATCAGGAGCATAACCTAACCTATAACCCTTTATTGATTCTTCTTTCAGTCCTCTCTGTAAAAGATAGTCTTTTGCTATCTTTCCCACCTCGCTTTCTAATCGTTTTTGGAAAAATTGACAAGCTACTTCACAAATTTCATAAAGTCTTTTTCTTTCTGTCTTTAATCTGGGATCTTGCCTTCTCAAAGTTACTCCTGCCCTTTTTGCCAGAATTCTCAAAGCATCACCAAACTCTACTCCTTCGATTTGCATTACAAAATCAAAAATCGAATGCCCGGCGCCACAGCCAAAACATTTCCAAATCTGCCTTGAGGGAGAAACAAAAAATGAAGCTTTCTTTTCTGAATGAAAAGGACAAAGGGCTTTGTAGTTTGCCCCTGCCTTTTTCAACTTAATATAACTGCCAATTACCTCAACGATATCCAGTTTGTTTTTTATCTCTTCTATTTGATTTGCCATTTTATATGATGAGTAAAGGAAGCGAAAACTTTGCGGTGGGGGTGGGATTCGAACCCACGGTAGCCTTTCGACTACTCTTGCTCTCCAAGCAAGCCCATTCATCCGCTCTGGCACCCCACCTTCTTTAAACTTCCATTCCTCTTAAGGCTCTAATTCTTTCTTTAATTGGAGGATGGGTGGAAAAGGCTTTCACTAACCAACTTTTAGCCCTTTTCCCTTTAAATGGATTAACAATGAACAAGTGAGCTGTAGCATTGTTAGCAACTCTCAAGGACCGGGGATCCTGGGAAATTTTTTCTAAAGCTCTGGCTAAACCTTCTGGGTATCTTGTCAAAAGGGCACCTGTGGCATCAGCCAAAAATTCTCGCTTTCTTGAAATAGCAAATCTTATCAATTGGGCAAAAAGAGGAGCTAAGATAAGAAAGAACAGGCCAAAAACCATAAAAATCGGTGAAGCTTTTGCTCCTTCTTCTCTCCTTTTTCCTCTAAATCCCATCCTAAAGAAAAAATCTATCATTCTAGCCACCAAGCCAACCAAGATTACTACAATTGTTGCCAAAAGAATGTCTCTGTTTCCAATGTGGGCTAATTCATGACTGATTACTCCTTCCAATTCTGCTCTTTCCAATTTCTCAAGTAAACCTCTAGTAACAACTATTATTGAGTGTTCA